>JBGSUY010000467.1:0-17287 GCA_041753195.1 Chromatiaceae bacterium | reverse complement strand
GCGAGCGCCCTAGGACCGCGCGGCGCGGGGCCGGGCCCGATCGGCCCGCGTGGCTTCTGGGAGCCGTTCTCGATCGCGGCCACCCATGTCCTCGCTGCGGACACCCCGCGTTGGGATAGGGGCGCCAAATGGGTGGACTCTGGCTCGGGGTAGGCGCACAAGGCGCGGCGATTGCGAATTATCAATCAACCCAGAGGCCGCTGCTTGTCATTTCGCGACAGAGCCGCCGCGTCGACGCCTGGGTTCGGTCGGCGTCCTGTTGGTCGGCGTGCCGCAGCAGGTCCGACAGTCGCGTCCCGTGCCGCTCGCCGGAGCCGAGCAGACGGCATAAGGTGGCCACTTTGGAGCGGTTGGGACAAGGGATGAGCAGGGTGGCAGCGAGGGATCCCCAGGGCCTACCGGCTGGGGATTATCAGGACGTGCCGGGGCGCGAGCTTGTCATTTCGCGACAAGCTGGCCCTCTTCGGGACCAACAAGAGGCGATGGACCGCGGGTCTGGGCCACCTGAGCCACCCAGTCAGGTTGACCGCGGGTCGCCCCTGATTCAGGGGTTTGACGGTCGCTCGGCTGTTGTTATCATATCCAACATGAAGGCCCAGCAGTTGGTCCGCCGGCGTGTGACGATCGCGGAGAACGCCTTTGCCGAGCTGGTGATTTGGCAGGTATCAGGTCCCGTGCCGGGCAGTGGCCATGGCTTCAAGTATCGTCTGGCGCTCGTGGTTGATGGCCTCTGTGTCCTTCGCTACGACAACGAAGCGGGTAAAGGCGATCACCGCCATTTGGGCAACACCGAATCACCCTATTCCTTCTCCAATCCCCGCCAACTCGTGGCGGATTTCCTCGAAGACGTGACGCATTGGCGCCTTGAGCACAGTGACGATGAGCACAGTGACGATTGATGTTGGCTCCCTCCCCGATACCCTTGAAGATGTCGCGCGGGCGATGGAGACGCTGTCCCCTTCGGAACCAAGGATCAGCTTTGAATCTCCAGAGCTGCTCTGGAAGGTGCTCACGGCGAAGCGCTGGGAGATTCTCAAGACGCTAACCGGCGCGGGACCGGTGACGATTCGCGAGGCGGCCCGACGGGTGGGCCGCGACGTGAAGGCGGTCCACGGAGACGTGCGCGGCTTGCTGAATGCGGGCCTCTTGGAGAATACCGAGGACGGCAAGATCGTCTTCCCCTACGACGCCATCCATGTGGACTTCCTGCTGAGGGCCGCCTGACACGCCCTCGGGCGACGGCAGATCCTTGGCACCGGGCCCCTGCCGGGGGCAGGGCGCGAACGGATCGACCTCTGGCGCCAGTTCAGCCCGCCTTGCGCAGCAGGTCCACCCGATGGGGCTTCTGGAAGCGTGCGCCCTCGGGGGTCAGGTGGCGCTCAAATGCGGCGCGGATCTCGGCACGGCGCCGGGCATCGAGGTTGCGCTCGCTGTGGGTCACGTCGATGAAGCGGGCCTCGAAGCTCTGCCAATTGGGATAGAGCCCCTCGGACTGGAAGAAGCGCTCCTGCTCCAGGGTGAAGAACCCCTCCCCCACCGCCTGCACCAGGGCGGCGAAGGCGGCCTCCCGCACCACCCGCTCGTCATCGATGAGTCGCATCAGGTCGTTGAAGGGGCCCCAGTAGACAGGCTCCGAGCAATAGAAGAGCCCACCGGGCCTGAGCACCCGATGGACCTCCCGGACGGCCTGATCCATCAGCCCGACCGGGACATGGTGTAGGGACTTGAGCATGACAACCACGTCGAAGCTCGTATCCGGCTCGGCGATGACCTGGGCACCCCCGTAGTGGAAGCGCACGCCGGGGAGATCGAGGGCGAGGTTCTTGTCGTGCTGGACGCGGTCCACCTCGTAGGCGCTGACGGAGGCGGCCCCTAACCGGCCCACCAGGAGCCGGGTCGTCCAGGCGGCCCCGCAGCCGAGCTCCAAGACCCGTTGACCGCGCAACGCCAGCAGCTCCTCCATGAGCTCGATCTCTTCCCTCTCGGCGTAGCCGCCAGTCGGCTGGATGCGCATGGATGCCGCTTCGGGGCTCGGGTCGGTGATGGAGTCCATGGTCTGGTGTCCGAGGATAGAGATGCCCAGAGTCTACCGGGTTTGACCGCGTACCTCTTGCTGCGCCGCCGCACCTATAATTCGGCCGAAGCTCCGGGGATGCGCGAGCGGTCATCGCGCGTGCGCCCCATCGAACCCGATTAAGCCATAGGCCCTCTTATGATCGCCCGCTTCCTGATCGTGCTGCTGGTTCTCGCCGCCCTGATCGGCGGTCTGGCCTATCTGAAATACGGACAGATCCAGGGGGAGATCGCCATGTTCTCCCAGCCCATGCCGGCCCCCGTGGTGGACCTAGCCGAGGTGCGGGAGACCCGCTGGGAGCCGACCCTCAAGGCCGTCGGCTCGGTGGCCGCGGTTCAGGGGGTGGCGGTGAGCAATCAGGTAGCGGGCCAGGTGAAGGAGATCCGCTTCGACTCCGGGGCCGCCGTGACCCGGGGCCAGGTCCTGGTGCTCCTGGACGACGACGTGGACCAGGCGGACCTGGAGGGGCTCAGGGCCGCGGAGCGGCTGGCCTCCATCCAGCTTCAGCGCAACGCCACCTTGCTCAAGGATAGGGCCGTCTCCCAGGGGGATGTGGACGAGCTGAGCGCCCAGCTCGACCAGGCCCGGGCCCAGGTGAAGTCCAAGCAGGCGACCATCGACAAGAAGGTGATCCGGGCCCCCTTCGACGGCAAGCTTGGGATCCGCCAGGTGGATCTGGGCCAGTTCCTGCCGGAGGGGACCCCTATCGTCCAGCTCCAGGCCCTGGACCCCATCTACGTGGACTACGCCCTGCCCGAGCGCGAGATCGGCAGCCTGAAGGTCGACCAGGCGGTGCGGGTACGGGTCGCCGCCCACCCGGACGAGACTTTCGAAGGCACCATCGCCGCCATCACACCCGGCATCGAGAAGGGCACCCGCAGTGTTCAGGTGCGGGCGCGCTTCGCCAATGCGGAGGTGAAGCTGCGCCCCGGCATGTTCGCCCGGGTGGAGACCCTGCTGCCGGTGCAGGAGCGGGTGCTCACCCTCCCCCGGGAGGCCATCGCCTTCAACACCTATGGGGACTCGGTCTTCCTGGTGCAGGAGACGAACGGCAAGCTCAAGGTTCAGCGCCGCCAGATCCAGACCGGCGCGGAGCGCGGCACCGAGGTGGCTGTGCTCTCAGGTCTCAAGACCGGTGACCGGGTGGTCTCCGCCGGCCAGGTGAAGCTCATCAACGGCCAGGATATCCAGATCAAGGGGGCCAACCCGGCGGCCGCTCCGGCTGGGGACGGCGCCGGTGACGGAGCGACGCCCTGATGAAGCTCACCGACCTCTTCGTCCGCCGCCCGGTGCTCGCGAGCGTCGTGAGCCTGCTGATCTTCATCCTGGGGATACGTGCCTTCTTGGATCTGGAGGTACGCCAGTACCCCAAGACCCAGAACACCGTGGTGACCATCACCACCGCCTATCCGGGGGCGAGTAGCGACCTGGTCAAGGGCTTCATCACCACGCCCCTGCAGCAGGCCATCGCCGAGGCCGACGGCATCGACTTTCTGGCCGCCACCAGCACCGCCGGGGTCTCGCTGATCGAGGCCAACATGCGTCTCAACTATGACCCCAAGGCGGCGGTAGCGGAGATCCAGGCGAAGGTGGCAAGCCGGATCAACGTCCTGCCGGAGGCCGCCCAGAACCCGGTGATCGACTCCACCACCGGCGACTCCACGGCCCTCATGTATCTCGCCTTCTACAGCGAGGAGATGGATCTCCCCCAGATCACCGACTACCTGCTGCGGGTGGTCCAACCCCAGCTCCAGGCCCTGGAGGGCGTGGCCAAGGCGGAGCTGATCGGCAACAAGACCTTCGCCATGCGCATCTGGCTCGATCCCGGGCGCATGGCCGCCCTCGGTGTGACGGGTGAGGACGTCACGCGAGTCCTGCAGGGCAACAACTATCTCTCGGGGGTGGGGCGGATCAAGGGGGACCTGGTCCAGGTGGACCTCTCCGCCACCACGGATGTCAGCCGGGTGGAGGACTTCGAGCGCCTGGTGGTCAAGGCGGAGTCCGATGCCCTGGTGCGGCTCCAGGACATCGCCCGCATCGAGCTGGGGGCCGAGGACTACGACTCCAGCACCCTCTACAAGAGCACCCCGGCCATCTTCATCGGGGTGGAGCAAACCCCAGGGGCCAACCCGCTGGACGTGGCGGGCCGGGTCAAGGACCTCCTGCCCAGGCTGGAGGCGGACTTCCCCCAGGGTTTGCGGGCCTTCGTCCCCTACGACGCCAGCGAGTTCATCGAGGAGTCGATCCGGGAGGTCTTCAAGACCCTGGCGGAGGCGGTGCTGATCGTGCTCCTGGTGATCTTCCTCTCGCTCGGGTCCCTGCGAGCGGCCCTGGTGCCCTCAGTGGCGGTGCCCCTGTCCATCGTGGGGGCCGGGTTCCTGATGCTGCTCATGGGCTTCTCCATCAACCTGCTGACCCTGCTCGCCATGGTGCTCGCCATCGGGCTGGTGGTGGACGATGCCATCGTGGTGGTGGAGAACGTCCACCGCCACCTGGAGATGGGTAAATCCAAGATCCAGGCGGCCATCGACGCGGCCCGGGAGCTGGCCCTGCCCATCATCGCCATGACCACCACCCTGGTGGCGGTCTATGCCCCCATCGGTTTCATGGGCGGGCTCGTCGGGACCCTGTTCACCGAGTTCGCCTTCACCCTGGCGGGGGCCGTGCTGGTCTCCGGGGTGGTGGCCCTCACACTCTCACCCATGCTCTCGGCCCTGGTGCTGCGGGCCGGGGGGGAGCAGACCCGCTTCGAGCGGGGGGTGGAGCACGCCTTCGAGGCCCTGGCCCGGGGCTACCGGCGCCTGCTCCATGGCTGGCTCCGCTACCCCTCCACCACCCTGCTGGTGGCCCTCGTGGTGATCGGGTCCATCTATGCCATGTACAGCATGACCAAGAAGGAGCTGGCCCCCACCGAGGACCAGAGCATCCTCTTTTTCATGGCCACCGCCCCCCAGACCGCCACCATCGACTATGACCTGAAGTATTTGAAGGAGATGCTGCCTATTTTTGAATCCTTCCCCGAGTACCAGGACGGGTTCCTGCTGGCGGGCTTCGGCGGGGATCAGACCATGAGCTTCGGCGGATTCAAGATGCCGCCGGCCGCGGAACGGAAACGCTCTCAGACCGAGATCCAGCCCCAGCTCCAAGGGGCCCTCTCCCAGATCACCGGGCTCAACACCGTGGTCTTTCCGCTGCCGAGCCTGCCGACCCCAGGCAACGGGATCCCGGTGGAGTTTGTCATCGTCTCCGATCGGGGCTACGAGGAGCTGGATGGACTCGCGGACCAGCTCCTGGGGGCCGCCATGGGCAGCGGCAAGTTCATGTTCCTGCAGAAGGATCTGAAGCTGGAGCGGCCCCGCACCATCCTGGAGGTGGATCGGGACCTGGCGGGCGACCTGGGGATTAGCATGGCGGAGCTGGGGCAGAGCCTGGCCGGCATGCTCAACGAGGACTATGTGAACTGGTTCAGCCTGGAGGGGCGCAGCTACAAGGTCATCCCCCAGGTCGAGCGGCCCTTCCGCAACGACGCCGGGGAGCTCGGGGACTACTACCTGAGCAACAGGGACGGCGAGCTGGTCCCCCTGAGCGCCCTGGTACAGGTCCGCAAGGAAGTGGAGCCCTCCAAGCGCACCCAGTTCCAGCAGCTGAACTCCGTGACCCTCTCCGGGGTCATGACGCCTGGGGTTCCCCTGGGCGATGCCCTGGCCTACCTGGAGGGGCAGGCGGCGGCCATCTTCCCGCAGGGGGTGCGCTACGACTTCAAGGGGGAGTCGCGCCAGTACAAGGGCGAGGGGGCGGCCCTCGAGGTCACCTTCTTCCTGTCACTCCTGATCATCTACCTGGTTTTGGCGGCCCAGTTCGAGTCCTGGCGCGACCCCTTCGTGATCCTGATGTCCGTGCCCCTGTCCATCGCCGGGGCCATGGCCTTTCTGTTCCTCGGGTTCGCCAGCATCAACATCTATACGCAGGTGGGACTCATCACCCTGATCGGGCTGGTGGCCAAGAACGGCATCCTGATCGTGGAGTTCTCCAACCAGCTCCGGGAGCGGGAAGGCTTGAGCAAATGCGAGGCGGTGGAGCAGGCCTCCGCCATTCGGCTGAGGCCCATCCTGATGACCACGGTCTCCATGCTGGTGGCCATGGTTCCTCTCCTGATCGCCAGCGGCCCCGGGGCCGTGAGCCGCTTCGACATCGGGCTCGTGATCGTCACGGGGCTTGGCATTGGCACCCTCTTCACCCTGTTCGTGGTGCCGGCCTTCTATCTCTTGCTGTCGCCCGCCCAGAACCGCTCCCACGGGGTGCCACAAGAACAGGGAGCAGAGGCCGGGGCGGCCTAACCGCCTTTGAGAATGCCTGCCGGCGGGGTCTGACAGGGCCACGGGGCGTCAGATGACGGGAGTCGGCCGGCTGGCGCCCCGTTTCGCCGCCCCACGCGTCTGCCTGAGGCGGCTCCTGGTTGAGACAGATAGGCCTTGCTCAATCCTCCGATGAGTCGAAACAGATCTCCCCTTCGCCGGGTACAACCTCGAAGTCATTGAGGCCCGTGCAGGTATTCACCGTGCCGGTGACCACCAGGCTACCGCCAGGCTGGAGCCCTGCGAACCTCCCGGTTCCCAAGACGGGGTTGATCGTCTCCTTGCCCTCCAGAACCACGCCTCCGGCCTCATCGCAGGGAACAAACGCTTCCGTCTCGAAGGTGTCATTGGCCGTGTAGATGAACCCGTCGCGTCCTTCGGTCCCGAGCACATGTTCCAGTATCAGGGACACTGGGTTTGTGATGACACCCCGGAGAGGACCCTGGATCACCACTCGGCGCAGCATCCGGTGCGGGCCCTTCTGCCTGTGCGAGTCCTTCCGCATAAGAACCACCCGGTATTGGCCAAGCTGATCCGAGGGGGAATAGCTTGCCGTTTCCGCAAAACCGCTCATCGGCACGTAGCAGCCCTCGATTATCCCCCGCTGGCCCGCGGAAAGGGCCGACGAGAGTCCAACCCCCGCCAGCAAAGCGCCGGCGACTACCGTTCGTAGCATCGATCCCATTGCCGTTACCTCCATTCCGCTCGCACGCGGCACTGCCCTGACCAGGACGTCCGCGTCTTTGTGGCCGGGCGACGAACCGCCACTACCGGCCACCCTTGGTCCGCGCCCCCACCCTGGGGCGCACGCCGGCACCATCCACACCCGTGTAGCTTTAGATCGATCGCCGGGTCATGGACCCGGAGCTGGTCGTCGCAGCAACGACCCTTGCGTCACTACAACCCACATCAACTATAGGTCATTGCCGAGCGAGGACTCGGCGGCTAACAACCCGCGAGGCTGGCAGGTTTGACTGCATCAGGCGGCGGCTCTGGGCGATGGCGGGCGCTGCGCGGCAAGGTGGCGAAGCGCCTGACACCTTCTCTCCGTTCATTGAGTCAAGATGCGGAGCTGGGAGTGGCGCAGTCGGATAGGAAAAGCGACCTCGTCTCCGCTTGAATGCGGGAGAGGCCGTGGCGAGGGGGGCCAAGAGGGTGCAAGGGTTGCGCCCGCGTCAGGCGCCCTCTGTCTGGTGCCGGATCCCGGACGCGCTTGACTCAAGGTAGTCGGTCAAGGACCGGGGCAGTTCTAGGAGCCAGCCGTTGTAGGCGTGGCTGGCCCCTTCGCTGCTCCATTGGGGTGGCTCGTCTCGCGTCACGTCCACCCGCAGGACCCTGGTCTCGCTCGCCAGGGACTCGCCGCGCCGAAGCTCCGCCCCCTCCGCCCATTGACGTAGATTGGCCCCGATCTCCTGCAGGATGAGTTGGCTGTCGCCATAGGCGCCGACGCCCCCCAGCAACAAAAGTCGCTTCAGCTCGGTTCCGGGGTTGAAGTGGTAACGACCAGGGGCGCTGGGCCCCTGGAGCTCGTCGCGTCCCTCCAGGTAGAGGAAAAGATCGTAGACGGACCTCCAGAGGCCCGCGGCGACGGGTTGCTCCGCCCGTACGGCGTATTCGACCGCCTGGCTCAGCCCCCGTAGCAACTGCCGCAAGGTCCACTCCCGGTAAACGGCGAAGCGCGCGTTGCCCTCGTAGCGTGGCTGACCCAACTCCAGCAGGAGGCGCTGGAGGTTGCTGCACCAGGAGCGCGTGAGTCGCTGCTCCAGGGTCAGAGGGCGCGGAGACTTGGGGCCTGGGCCCCGCACCGGGGGGCGCGGCTGGGGTGCGTTCGGGAGGGCGGTCTGGATGGCCTCTACCTGGTCCTTGAGCGCCCGCAGCATGGCGAGTCGACGCTCCGGCTCCATTGCCTGGTCCCGGATCTGATCCAGGGTCAACAGGACCTGGGGCAGCATAATGCTGAGGTCACTGGGCCTCAGACGTTCCAGCCAGACGGTCATCCTCGCGCGCGCAGGCGGATCATCGCCCGACCTCCGGCTGCGGTGCCCGCCGGGACGACCGCGGGTCGCCCGGTCCCCTCGGCCGGCATACGGGGCGGCGTCTTGCCCACCAAGCGTCGATCCATGGGTGCGTTGCTCTCGATCGCGTGAGACCTCATTGCTAGAGCTCGTGCCGGCTTATACGGCCAAGCTGGCTCCAACGCCACCTCCCTGGCTCGACATCACCGACAGGGCCAGGCGTTAACATGCGCCATTCGCCGAGGCAGCACCGGCGGCAGGTTCCTCCGTGGAGTCCACCAGGGGACCGCCTCCTGGGGTCGGAGTGCCGGGTTGCCTTGATGGAGTCGGAGCGGTCGCCATGGTTACCCTGGCGTGTCATGGCGGCCAAGTGTGCGCGAAAAAGCCCGATGGCTCAAGGATGAGAGGGGTCGGCCGTGTACCTGCGACGAGCCGGGGCAGGATCGGCTAGCGGCGCGTCGAGAGCGGAGCCGACGCCGTACCCTGCCGGCCTCGGATCGGCCACCGCCAGGGCAGGCGCGCCGCCAGCAAGGCGGCGAGCAGGACGGCGTAGAGCAGGGGCTCCCGGAGGTCCGCCTTGACCAGCCAGAGAAAGTGCAGCACCCCGAGAACGGCGATGCCGTAGACCAGCCGGTGCAGCCGCTGCCACCGCCGGCCGAGCCGGCGCACCCAGCCCCGAGTGGAAGTGACGGCGAGGGGTACCAGCAGGACCAGGGCGGAGAAGCCGAGGGTGATGTAGGGGCGCTCCGTCAGGTCCTTCAGGACCTCATCCCACACCAGGGTCCGATCGAGCACCAGGTAGGCGGTGAAATGCAGCACCGCGTAAAAGAAGGCGAAGAGGCCGAGCATGCGCCTGAATCGCACCAGCCAGGGTAGTCCCGTCACGCGCCGCAGAGGAGTGACCGCGAGGGTCACCAAGAGGAGTCGCAAGGCCCAGAGGCCGGTGAAATGGACGACCGCCTCGACGGGGTTGGGGCCGAGATCGTTACCCGCGATGCGCCCCATCAGGACCATAAGCGGCCCCAGGCACAGCAGGAAGACCAGCGGCTTGCCGAGCCGGATGGCCGTCGGGACGTCGAGACGGGGCACCGGATTCACCCCGGCTCAGTAGTAGCGCCGCAGGTCCATGCCCGCGTAGAGGCTCGCCACCTGATCGGCGTAGCCATTGAAGGGCTCGGTCTTGCGCTTGGGCGCGAACAGCCCCTCGCCGATCATCCGATGGGACTTCTGGCTCCAGCGGGGATGGTCCACCTCCGGGTTCACGTTGGCGTAGAAGCCATATTCATCGGGCTGTAGGAGGTTCCAGCTGGCGGGTGGCTGCTCCCCCGTGAGGCGGATGCGCACGATGGACTTGATGCTCTTGAAGCCGTACTTCCAAGGGACCACCAACCGGAGCGGAGCGCCGTTCTGGCCCGGCAGGACCTCACCGTAGAGGCCGGTCGCCAGGATGCACAGGGGGTGCATGGCCTCATCCATGCGCAGGCCCTCCCGGTAGGGCCAGTCGAGCACCGCGCGGCGCTGGCCAGGCATCTGCTTTGGATCATAAAGGGTCTCGAAGGCCACATACTTGGCGCCCGCGGTCGGCTTGAAGCGCTTGAGCAGGTCGCCAAGGGGAAAGCCGACCCAAGGGATGACCATGGCCCAGGCCTCGACACAGCGCAGGCGGTAGATACGATCCTCCTGGGTAAAGGTGCCGAGGATGTCCTCGATCCCGATCTCTCCCGGCGCTTCGCAGGCCCCCTCGACGACCAGGGTCCAGGGCCTGGGCTTCAGGTGGTGGGCATTACGCTTGGGGTCCCCCTTGTCGGTCCCGAGCTCGTAGAAATTGTTGTAGCTCATGATGTCCGGGAGTCCGGTCGGCGGCTCATCGGTGCTCAACGGGCTCGGGACCCGATTGGGGATCTGGCCAGCGACTGTGGCGCTGCGCGCTGGGAAGGAGGACAACAGGCCCCCGGCCGCCAGCCAGGCGGCACCGGCGGCGGCGCCCTTGATGAGTGCCCGGCGGCGCAGCCACAGCGGTTGTGGGGTGATCTCCGAAGGGGCGATCGGTTCGGGCTTCTTGACCAACATGGGGTCTCCGCGATGGGTTGTGGCGCTCGTCGGTCGAGTCCCTCCTAAGATGCGGCCTTGGCGAGCCCGTTCGAGTAGTAGACCTCTGCGTTCGCCTTGAGATTTCGATGGGCTCCCCGAGTTTTTGTGGAGGATTCCCGCCGAGATCAGCCCCGTGCCAGACGACTTCACACCGCAGAACGACCTCGAGCGCCAGCTCATGGCCGCCCAAGAGGGCGAGATACCCCCCGAGTCCTTCATGGAGACATTGGTGGGCTCAGAGGTCTTCATGCCCATCTACGAGCGGCATCGGATCGGCGGCCTCCAGACCCAGCAGGCCGCGCAGCCGCTGAAGCTCCGAGGGGACGAAGGCGGAGAGGTTTTGGTGCTCTGCACCAGCCCCGAACGGGCCAAGGGATTTGTGAGCGAATACCCCGGCTATGGGGGGCGGACTGGTGGTGAATTTCACCTGGATCCTGGAGAAACTCGGCATCGGCTACGGGATCAGCCTGAATCCAGGCATGCCGGTCGGTATCGACTTCGAGGCCCAGGACGTCGCTCAGATCCCGGGCATGGCCCGCCCGAACTGAGCGGAACACGCGGACTCCCGTGTGGCTCGCGGCACGGCGGCCCGTCTCAAGGCGCTTCGACCAGCCCCAGCAGGCGTACGGCCTCCTGGCCGACCGAGTTATCCGGCCCCAGTTCGCGGGCGCGGGTCAGGGCCACCCGGGCCGCGTCCGAATCCTGGACCTGGAGGCTCACGAAGCCCAGGGTCAGCCAGATCCGCTGGAACTCCGGGGCGCCCGCCGCCCCGGCACGCAAGACCTCCAGCGCCCCCGACGAGTCGCCCGCATAGTGGAGGGCCAGACCCAGGTCGTTGTAGGTCTCCACGTCGTCCGGGGTCAGCTCCAACACCCGCCGGTAGAGCGGTATGGCCTCAAGGTAGCGGCGCTCGGCGAGCAGACGGTCGGCGCGTTCCCCGATGAGGGCCGGATTGCCGTCCTCGATTGACTGGGGCACGGCGTTTGCGACATCGAGTCCCGAGAGACCCGTCAGCGGTTGCGGAACCTGGACGCCGGCATGGGGGTTGCCCTGAGCCGAGGCCTGACCCGTGACCTGATCGAGCGGAGGGCGGATGGGGTGACGGACATAGTAGTCCCGCGTCAGGGCGAACACGGCGAAGCCGTAGAAGGCCAGGAAGAACGCCAGAATCAGCCATTGGAGGGGGGAGAGCTTGGGCATCGGGGTGGCGTGGAATGGGGACGCGGTCAGGGGCCGAAAAGGGGATCGGTCCGATGCTAGAGAGCCCCACCCGGGCCTGTCAATCGAAGAGCGGAATCCGGCGGATGCCGCACCCGAGTCTCCCATTCAGCGAAAGGCATCTCGCGTCCCTGCCCTGCCTTCGCCTATCATGCGGGTCCACGACTGTGCGTGGAGACGCGATCCCGAAAGAATGGATCGCCGCCACCCTAATCAATCCAGACCACCAGGAGACGACCCATGGCCACCCCAGTCAAAGAACTCGAAGGCGCCACCGACGAGCTGGTGGCAAAGCTCGCGGAGCGGGGCATCGTGGACAACGAGGAGCTCGTCCGCGCGGCCTCCACCCCCGCCCAGCGTAAGGAGCTCGCCGGCTTCTGCGGCTGCGAGACCAGCGAGATCCTGCATCTGGCGAACCGCGCGGACCTCGCCCGCATCCGCGGGATCGGCGGCGTCTACTCGGACCTGTTGGAGATCGCCGGCGTTGACACGGTCAAGGAGTTGGCCAAGCGCCGCCCCGATGCCCTCTACGCCAAGATCACCGAGACCAACGACCGCGACAAACTGACCACCAAGCCCCCCACGCAGGCCATGATCCAAGACTGGGTCAGCCAGGCCAAGGCGATCAAGTCCACCCTCACCTACTGAGTCCCACCGGTCTCGCGCCGACCCATCGGCCGGTCCCAGGCATCGAACGGCCCTGACGACACATGAGCCGCGGAATCCATCTGAAGCAGTTGACCAGGGCGCACCTGGAGCTTCTCGGGCTCCCCGATGGCGGAGGCCCATCGGTCCGGCACCCCTCGGTGGTCGACAAAGGAGAAACCCCGCCCGCCCCCGAGCAAGGCCAGCTGTGTCTTACCGAAGGCGCGATTGATCGCGGCGTCCCAGCCCGCGTCGGTCCACCCGCCAACCCGGCCTGGGCGCCGGGCCAAGGCGGGCAAGCGGAGCCGGACCTGGATTGGCAACCCTTGGACCTTAGGGCCCTGGCCCGTGAGATCCGCCTGGAGCTAGAGGTCACCCTGCGGCTCCTCGATGGCCAGGCGGAGCCAGCGGAGATGCCCGATTCGGCGGCCTGACGAACCCCTCGCCCATTTCCCGGAGGTCCAGTGGATGGGCCCCGCGTCTCGCGGCCCCCCTCCCAAAAAAAACGGCCGCGACGACAGGGTGTGTGGCTGCCGTGGCGACCTAAGTGGCTTGCTGCCAGGAACTTTGACACCGGATCAGATGATTGGAGATCCGACGCGGGGAGACGCGGCCCGATCCGCGCAGCGGTCCAACCCGGGCCTGGAAACGATGGTCAGCGAGCGCCGCTGAGGCACCGCCGGCCGCCCCGTTCAAGAAAGGGAAGGCCGCGGCGTACGGGTTCGGATCCTGCTGTGAGGATGGCCTCAGGGATGGTATTCGGCCGCCTTTGGCGCCTCGCTCATGAGGCGCTCGTCGGGGCGGGTTCCCGAATCGTTGCGGGCGGCCAGGGCGATCAAGTAGCCACCACTCAGGATGGCGGAGAGGATGCCGGCGATGGTCAAGGTATCGAAGCTCATGTTTACGCCTCCTAGAACGGGATTGCGACGTTACTACTCCCGAAATCGACCGGGTCGACAGTGCCTTGTGGGCCCTGCCCTGACCCGATCTCACGGTTCCCAGTTTGCACGGAGGGCGCTAATAGAGTATTTCGGTATCTGCTAATGTTGTAACAGGTTGTAACCGAGCATGCCTGTTGCGTGTGAACTACAGCGAGTACCCATGGCAGAGAGCCCCATCCGGATCCTGGTCGTCGATGACGATTCGGCCCTGCGCGGATTGCTCGAGGAGTACCTGACCCGCGAGGGGTTCGAGGTCGCCGGCGTGGAGGACGGCGAGGCCATGGACGCGTGGCTCGCGGAGCACGAGCCCGGCCTGGTGATCCTGGACCTCATGCTCCCCGGCGAGGACGGCTTGACCCTGGCTCGACGCCTGCGGACCCGTACCCAGGTCCCCATCATCATGCTGTCGGCACGGGGCGACGACATCGACCGGATCGTGGGGCTCGAGGTCGGCGCCGACGACTACATGCCCAAGCCCTTCAACCCAAGGGAGCTGCTGGCGCGGATCCGCGCCGTTTTGCGCCGTGGTGCCCCGACGGATGCCGAGGGGACCGCGGAGGAGCTCCAGGGGCAGGGGGCCGCCGACGGGTCCGTCTTTGCCTTCGGTCCCTATCGCCTCGACCTCAATCTGCGTGAGCTGCGCCGTGGCGGGGAGCCCGTGGTGCTGACGAGCGGCGAGTTCGACCTCCTGCGGGTGCTCGTGGAGCACCGGGACCGGGTGCTCGACCGGGACCGCATCCTGGACCTGCTGAAGGGTTACGAGCGCTCCCCCTTCGACCGCAGCATCGACGTTCAGATCGCCCGACTGCGCGCCAAGATCGAGCCGGACACCAAGCGCCCCTCCTACATCCGCACTATCTGGGGGAAGGGCTACCTATTCACCCCCGCCGGCGAGCCTTGGGCCGAGCCATGATTCGATTCAGCCGCCTCCTTCCGGCCTCCCTGTTCGGCCGGGTCCTGCTCACCCTGATCGGCACCTTTGGACTCTTCGCCATCGCGACGGTCCTGGTCACGGTGCTTCTGGGGTTGGTGCCGGTGGCCGAACGCTCCGCCTCGGACCTCGCCGGGATCATGGTCCTCTCGGGGCGCACCCTGGTGCAGCTGCCGCCGGAGCTGCGCGAGAGGACTACCGGGCCCGCCTGGCCAGCGACTACGACCTGCGCCTCGCCGAGGAGCGCCCGGTCGCGGAGGCCGGGGGCTATTTCTTTCCTTACATCCATCGGCTCCAGGCGGCCCTGGAGGAGCGCCTCGGGCAACCGGTGGAGATCATCTCCAGCCGCGCCAACGGGGACCGCTGGTTCTGGGTGGCGCTGGACGAGGGGGACCAAATCGTCTGGAGCGGGTTCCCCCGCCGGCGCCTCGGCACCCGCCCCCTCGAAGGACTGGTGCTCATCTCCGGCCTGGCCCTGCTGCTCACCCTGGCGAGCGCCGCCATCCTGGCGCGCCACGTGACCCGCCCCCTGGAGCGCCTGTCAGTCGCCGCCTGTGAGGTGGCCCAGGGTTTGTCGCCCAAACCGCTGCCCGAGACCGGCCCCGCGGAGCTCGCCAACCTGGCGCGCCAGTTCAACGAGACGAGCCGCCAGGTGCGTGAGCTGCTGGCCAACCGCACCATGCTGCTCGCCGGCATCTCCCACGACCTGCGCACGCCGCTCACCCGGCTGCGGCTCGCCATCGAGATGCTGCCGCCTGAGACCGCGCCCGAGCTGGTCGCGCGGATGGCCCGAGACATCGACGAGATGAACGCGCTGATCTCCCAGACGGTGGACTTCGGCATGACCTTGGGCGCGGGGGAGCGCCGGGTGGTTGATCTCGGGGACCTGATCAGCGATCTGGTCGCCGGTCAGCCGCGGATCATCTGGCAGCCCCATCCCATCTGCCCTTACCCGGTGGACGCCCTGGCCCTGCGCCGCATCCTGGGCAACCTGATTGAGAATGCCCTGCGCTACAGTCAGGACGAGGTGGAGGTCCACCTGGACTGTCGGCTGCCAAAGCCGGTGATCTTCGTGCTCGACCGGGGGCCCGGGATTCCAGAGCCGGAGCGCGAGGCGGTGTTTCGCCCCTATTATCGCCTCGAGCACTCCCGAAACCGCCAGACCGGGGGCAGCGGCCTGGGGCTGGCGGTCGCACGCCAGCTCGCCATCGCCAACCAGATCGAGCTGCATCTGGGTCGGCGGCGCGGGGGGGGAACCGTCGTGAGCGTACGCCTGCCCTCCGCCCACAAGCTCGACCAGCGCCCGGAGGTTCCGCCCCATGCGGTTGACGGCGGCCCCGGTGCTGCCTAAATTCCGCAGGCCACCCCTACCACCCCGGAGCGACCCGCAATGCTGAAGCCTGGTGACAAGGCGCCTGTGTTTTCCCTCCCCAACGCGGACATGGAGCGGGTCAACCTGGAGCAGTTGATCGGAGCACGCAACCTGGTGATCTATTTCTACCCCAAGGACGATACCCCGGGCTGCACCATGGAGGCCCTGGACTTTACCGATCTGCAGCCGCACTTCGATGCCGCTCACACCGATGTGCTCGGGATCAGCCGGGATACCTGCACCAGCCACGGCGCCTTCCGCGACAAGTACGGGCTCTCGGTGCATCTGCTCGCGGACCCCGATGGGGAGGCCTGCGAGGCCTACGGTGTCTGGCAGGAGAAGGAGGCCCACGGGGAGCGGCGGATGGGGATAGTCCGCTCCACCTTCATCGTCGACAAAAAAGGGCTGATCCAACACGCCCTCTACGATGTGAAACCCAAGGGCCACGCCGCCCAGGTCCTCGAGCTGGTGCAGGCCCTGCCGTCAACGCCTTGAGACGGGCACGCCGCCACGGTTGGCGCCGCGCCGTGGCGCCCAGGATGCACCCCAGGGCGCCCGCATGAATCTCCGTGCCCATATCCTGGCCTTCCTCCTGGTCTTTGGTCTAACCCCCCTGCTGCTTGCGGTGGGCATCAACCTGCCCCTGGTGCTGGACCGCACCGCGCTATTCTACCAGCGAGCCTATCTGCAGAACCTGCGGGCCGACTTCCGCGACCTGGACCAGCACCTGGCCAGTCGCCACGAGATGATCCGGCTGCTGGCCAAGCTCCCCGATCCGGGGCTCATCCTCGGTGAGCAAGTAGGTGCGCCGGGCAGCGAGCCGGTGGACCCGGATCAGGTCGACCTGGCGCGCGCCCGCTACACGGGCTGGATCAACCAGATCCTGGCAGACCAAAGGGACATCATTCAGGTCTTGTTCGTGGCCGCAGACGGTCAGGTGCGTTTCTGGCTGGAACGGGATGTCCGCACCCAGGAATGGCGGCCCACGGCGGAACCACCTCAGGCCCCAAGCCGGGACTTTCTCGCGGCCGGTCTCGGCCTCGAGCCGGGGGCCGTCATGGTGAGCCGGATTCGCGTCGACCCGAGTGCCGGGGCCGAGGACCCCCGCCGGCTCATCACCCTGAGCCTGGTGAGCCGAATCGGGGGCGTCGAGGCCGGCGGGGCCGTGGTTCTCGCCATCGACGTGGGTGGGCTCGCCCAGTTCTATCGGGACACCGTCTGGGTCAACCAGGATGGCAGCTTTCTGCGACCCGGCCAGCCCAGCGGTGGCAGCCCAACCGCGTTCGCGGATTTTCCCGGGCTCGAGGAGATCTTCCATCAGGGAAATCTGGCCCTTTGGAAAGGTCTCCAGGGGCGCCAGCTCCTCTGGGTGCCCATGTTCCTCACTGAGGAGGGCCTGCCGATCTGGGTTGGGCGGGCGGTGGACCCCTCCCCCATGGACGAGTTTCGCAACGCCCTGATGCTGCGGGTGCTCTCCATCATCCTGGCCCTGGTGGTCGTGGTGATGATCCTGGCGCGCTTGATCGCCGCCCGGGCCGAGCAGTTCGGCAAGGAGCTCACCGGCGGCATCGGCCAGATCCTGCGCGAGGGGGCGCCGGTGCGCTTCCAGTGGCGCCGGCCGCGGGAGATTCGGGAGCTGGGTGAC
>JBGSUY010000466.1:0-2239 GCA_041753195.1 Chromatiaceae bacterium | reverse complement strand
GCTCTTTCACCGCGAGACCATGGAAATACTGGGTATTCACTGCTTTGGCGAGCAGGCCGCCGAGATCGTCCACATCGGTCAGGCGATCATGTCCCAGCGCGGCGAGGCGAACAGCATCCGCTACTTCACCGAGACCACCTTAAACTACCCCACCATGGCCGAGGCCTACCGGGTCGCCGCCCTGAACGGGCTCAATCGGCTGTTTTAGGGCGCGGCAAGGCCGGTTCCTCCGACCCCTATTCCGGCGCCACACCTCCGCGCTGCGGTCCTGTTGGACCCAGCCCCTTGGCCCAACCCTTCGACCCCCACCCCAGCCGTCCCCCTGCCCGGGGGCGGCAGTCTGGAGCCTCTTGCCACGGATGAGGGGGTTGGGACGCGGGAGGGCCTTGCGACCCGTGGCCCTGCCTGGCGAAAAGGCGGTGTGCCCCAGGGATCCAGGCGGCTCCCGCCTCCCTTTGCAACCCCTCTCTTTTGGGAGGGTCAGGTTTCGTCCTGCGGAGGCTCGGAGCCCTTTTCCCCACCCGGGGGTAATCGTAGAAAAATTAGCTATTGCTAATTTAGCAAGTTCTTATATACTGATCGCGCTGTTGGGACGATTGGGTCCGATCGGTGTGTGTCGGCGGCCAAGCGAGGGGCGACGATGTTCAAGCCTGCGATGGCGGCCGTGATCGGCCTGGTTTGTGTAGCCGTTGCGGTTACGCGGACTGGAGGCCTGGGGATTTCGGGGGCTGATTGGGGCGCGCAGGTCGGCGCAACCTCGATCGAGGGTGTTCCGGCTACGGCCCCATCCTCGGGCATGGAGCAATCCGTCGCCAATGTCCCCGCCAGCCACGCGGCTTACGGCTGGCGCTATCCCTACGTCTTCCGCTGGTAAGCGTCCTTAACAAGAGCACCGCCCATAGGCCCGCCCCGTGATCGGTCGCGGAGGGGGCAGATGTGCGGCGCTGGACGGGAGGGGAAGGCCGATTCGATCGCGCCGTGGATCCTGGCGGGCCCGTCGCATCGTCAACCTCTTTCATCCCTGTGTTGCATCCAATTTTAAACTTTTTAAGGTGTGTCTAATGAACAAGATCCTTCAAGCTGCCTCCGTCATTGCCCTGACCGTTGCGGCCTCCTCTGCCTCTGCCTGGTACGCCGTGCCCTACCAGGCGCCTGCCCTGAGTGCCCCGACCCTGACCGAGGAGCAAAAGCTAGCCATCGCCGACCAGCAGAAGGCCATGGCGGCGCAACAGCGGGAGATGGCGGCGCGCTACGCCACGGCCGCCCAAGAGGCCATGGCCGCTCAGCAGGAGATGATGCGGAAGATGGCCGAGCAGCAGTCCAGCTACTTCGCCGAGATGCAGAAGAATGCCCCTGAGGCAACCGCGGATGCGGATCCCTTCGCTGGCAACCCATTCGGTCCCATGATGACGCTTCCGGGTGCCCCTGGTATGTCCGACTTCCCGGCCATGCCCGAGCTTCCGGCCTTCGATTACCCCGCCATGCCCGAGCGCCCGGCCTTTCCCGCCTTCCCGGAGTTTGCGGCGCCCGAGTTCCCGGCGAGGCCCGCCATGCCTTCCTTTGGGGCTCGTGGCATGCCTGAGATGCCGGCCGTGCCTGAGTTTGCCACCCCTGAGATCCCGGCCATGCCTGAGTTTACCACCCCTGAGATCCCGGCCATGCCCGAGATGCCTGGCTTCGAGGCCCCGGCGATGCCTGAGCTGCCGGCCTATGGGCGTCCTTCCACCGCTGACCGCGATGCGCGTCACCAGGAGCTGCAGTCCTACCGGACCAAGGCCAAGCAGGAAGCCGATGCGCGTCGCGCCGCGAGGCGCGACATGAACGAGCGGCGTCGTGCCGTGCGTGCCTTCTACCGTCCCTATGGGCCTCGCCACCTGGGCTACATGCCTGCCTGGAACCCGATGATGGTCCCCGGCATGGAGCTGGCCCCGCCCGCCCCGACGGCCGCTGAGGCTGCACAGGCGGCCACCCAGGCATCCGCACCCGTGGTCGAGACAGCGGCGGTCGCTGCGCAGGTTGCGGCTCCTGCGCCCGCGCAGGTGGCTGCCCCGGCCGCCGAGCAGGCCCCCGCGACACCTGCCAAGCAGTAAGCCCGTCCCCCTAAGGATTGAGTGAAAAACAAGTAATACATACGCTCAGCTAATACCGTGCGCATCGACGACGTAGTTCCAATGACCGAGGACGTCGTCATGGCGAATGAATCTGTCCTTGAGGTCGCGGAACGTCTCGGAGCATTTGC
>JBGSUY010000465.1:0-5979 GCA_041753195.1 Chromatiaceae bacterium | reverse complement strand
GCCGCGCTCAAGCGGCGCAAGGCGAGCGCCAGGGCGGTCGCCGCATCGCCGCTGGAAAGCCGGCGGAAAACGGCTGGGTCGGTGGTGATGGGTAGCGCGTTGCCATGCGGATCCTTCAGGGGCCATGGCAACAGGGCCAGTCGGAGCACCAGCCAGGCGTCGTCCGGGACATGCCCGGCGGCCGGCGCACCCGGAGGCTGGGGTGCCCGTCGCCAGTCGGAGGCACTCAAGGCCATGAAGGCACGGGCGAGCCCCAGCGTTCGATCGAGGTCCACCTCGCCGGCAACCAAGCACGCCAGATCGGCAGCAGAGGCACTTGCACGCGCCAATGGCAGCAGCGGCAGTCGGCGTCCACCCTGTTGCGTGGCCTCGATGAGCCTGCGACCGATCAGGGCAATGGCGTCGTCGACCCCATCGCGACCTTGCCCGACGACCTCCGGACCGACCTGGAGCCGTAAGTGTCCGACGCTTCCCGTAGTCGCGAATGTCCAAGGACGCTTGGGATCCAGCGGCAGCCAGTGGCGGCGAATGGGATTCCACCATTGGGCGTCTGTGCCGTCGAAATCGCCCTGTTGCAGGGCAAGGCCCAGGGCGAGCCGTAGCTCGGGGCTTCCATCGTCGGCGGCCCGCACCCAGCCGGGTCGAAGCGTTGGCACGGGTCCCGGGCCAAATCCACTGCCGGAGGCCTGCACGGACTCCACCGCGGCGAGGGCGAGCAAAACGCGCTGCCAACGACCGGGCTCGTCGGCGTGCTGCGTGACGGCGAACAGGGCGTCGCCCAACTGCCGCTCGATCTGGGTCAGTCGGCCTGGCGCATGCGAATCCCGCGCCTCGCGCCGCAGCCGGGGCAGCCAGGCGTCGAGGTCGTCGAGGCAGGCGAGTTGTGGTGGCGTTTGGTCCGGTACCGTAAATCGTCCGAGCGAGACGGCGAGGTTGGACTGTCCGTTGCGCTCGATGTAACCGTACCGCTGGAAGGACCCGATACCCCGGGCAGTACCCAGACGCGCAACGGCACGGGCCAGGTCAAGCGGCTCCCGCGCCGGCTTCGCCCCAATCTGAGCACGACCTTCGGCGAGGAGACGCTTCAGCTCAGCCAAGGACTGGGGCTGGGACCAAATGGGCATCCATTGCTCTCCGCGAGTACTCTCATCGCTTCCCGATGCGCTGGCATAGCCGGACCCGTTGGCGGTGACCGCAAATGGAGCTGCCGCGCGCGTTTGCTCACCGACGCCAAGGCGGCGTGCCGCATGAGCGGTGAAGACCAGGGCGCCTTCGAGCATGAGAAGGAAATCCCAGGGGTTCAGCAGGCTCTCGGCTTCCGGGCCGTTGCTGTTATTCGCCCCGCCGGCCCATCCTGGAAAGTACTGGCCAACGGCACTTCCGCCTTGACAATCCTTGACCACCAGCCCGAACAGACTGCCTTTGAGCCAGTTCTCGGCTTGCGGCGTCGCGGCCCCATCCGCCGACCCGAGGTCGAAGACATCACCCAGGCGCTGGAGGAAGTTATTGGTAAAGTCCAAGCGCCCATCGTTGCCCCCGGTCCCAAGCAACGACGGGAACATCGCAGACCCGTCCTCAGCCAGAACCATAGCGGCGTCCATCCACTCGCGGTGGGGCCCGCGCCAGGTTCGACGGAAACAGGGCATCAAGTCTGCTTTCAGTTTCTTGAAGCGTCTGTCGGCCTCAGCGAGCCGAGCCTTGTATTCCGCGGATGTCCGGAGTGCCTGCTTCTGCGCCTTCGTCATTCCCTTGACCTTGGCCTGCGCCTTGACGGCGCGCACGGCCCGATCCGCCTGCTCCAAGTCGACCAAGAGCATCCGCGCGGCTTGGATACCGGCGCGCAGGGCCGAAAAACGGGCCGCCTTCGAGGTCTCAATGGGCTGGAGGCCAGGGTCATTAGCAGCGAAAAAGCCAGAACCCTTGTTCCAAGGAGAAAGGATCGGAGTCGGCGCGTAGCGATCCCGAAAGAAAGCCGTTAGGTCGTCGGCAGTCATTCCGGCTGTAAGCCAAAACCGCTCCCCCTCCCACCACCCCCGAGCGTTCTCATCGGCCTGCTCGGCAACCAGCCGCAAGATTCCGAGGGCCTTGAGGTAGTGGGCCAGGGGAGTCGGCGCGCAGCCATCCAGATGGTGTACATGGATCATGGCTTCCCCTCCCTTGCGAAGAGCTCGATCCAACGGGCGATCAATGGGGTCCAGTCTGCCCGGTCGGCAGCCCGCAGTGCCCCCAGGTAGCGCTCGGTCTCGGCTCCGGACTCTGGGGTTGGGTCGATCGCGGGGAGACCGAATCGACGCAGCAGCTCCGCGAGCAGCACGCGCGTCGTGCGGCCGTTGAAGTCGGCGAAGGGGTGAACCCAGAGCAGGCGGCCTTCCGCGAAGGCGAGGAATTCCGGAACGCGCTCGTCGATAGGGCCGCTCAATCCGACACCGCGGGCCTGGAGATCCAGGCAGTAGTCCCGCATCAGGATGGGGACTCGGGGATAGGCGGGGGCCTGGTGCTGGCCGACCCGCACGTCGACCCGGCGCCAGCGTCCCGCGATCTCGGGCACCAAGTCGCCGCAAATGCGCCGGTGAAGGTCTCGGATCAGGTCTTCGCCCAGGACTCGATCGGCGTAGCACCCTTCGGCGATATCGGCCTCCAGATCCTGGACGCGCAGGGCGAGGTGAGGGGCGAGCTCGGCGTAGCTCAGGATGCCAAGGCTGGTGATCAGGTGTCGGGTGGCGCTCGGCGGCGCCTGAGTGCCGCCTCCAGCATCGCCTGGCTCACCGGCTCGCCCTCGAAGGCCATGCTCCGCGCGACCTTGCCGGGGATGCGGCTCAGGCGAATCCGGGTCTGCTCCGCCGGCGGGAGTTTCCGCCACTGGTCGATGGCTTGTTTCCAGTCCATGGTCGTCATTCTGGGTCTCCAGAAGTGGATCGGCAACCTTGGAGCGGGAGGCCCGCTGGTCCGCGGCGCGGAGCAGGGCCTCGAGGTACGCCAGGGCGAAGGGGCCGTAACGGTCCAGCAGGCCCAGCACGCGATCCGTCCAGCTGGCGCCGGTCCGCGGGCTGAGTCCAGCGGCGGCTGGACTGAGGTCCATCGGTGTTGCTGGCAACTCCCAGACTGAGCCATCGCCAGCGCAAAGCGGCACGGCTGGCAAGGTCTCGCCGTCACGGATGCCACGGATGCGCAGGACTGGGTCGCCGGCCTCCTGATCCGCCTTGCTCAGGTGCCAGGCGACCCGAACCTTGCCGTGATGTGCGCAGACCAGGTAGGCGAGCAGGTCGAACTGCTCGGGGTGGAGCGCCAGGACCTCTCGCTCGATCAGGGTCGGCGGCGCCCGCACACCCTGCCCGTCCAGCGGCAGGATCGGTGAGTCCATCCGGGTCTTCCCCAACAGCTCGCGCCAAGGGCCCAGAAGCGCCGGATGGTCAGGTGCGTGGCGCTTCAGGATGCCGAACAATGCCAGGGTGCTGGCCAGTTCGTGGCGGAACCCGGGGCGGCGTGTTCCATCCGGCATGGGGTAGAGCCGCCCGGGCGGCAGCCAGGCCGACCGCGGTGCCTTGGCCCAATCAGCCCGGGATGGAGAAGGGCCATCGCCCTTGATCGATCCTATAAAGGCCGGGTGGATCTTGCCGAGGTCGTGATGGCGACCGCCCAGGTCCAAGAGCGCCGCGAGGTGGGGAACAAGCCTGGTGGCAATGGCCCGTGCCTCGGCTCCCGCCTCCCGGCCATGGGTGGCGATGGTCTTCCAGTCGTAGGCCGACAGTGCCTCGTTGTCCTGACTATCGTCCGCCAGGACGTCGGGCGGTACCGGATGGGCCGCCACCGGAGGGACGGGGCCGCTCTCCGACCAGAACCCGCGTTCGACGTCGTATCCCCCGCTATCCGCGGCGACCAGAACAGTCCGGCCGGGGAACAGATCGCGGCGGGCCGCCGGCTTCCAGGCACCATCCTGCCAGTCCCAAACCCAGGCACGCTTGCCCGGCGCGAGAGCTTCGGACTTGGCCTTGCACAGCCACTCCCTCGCCCTGACGAAGGGCACGGCGCAGAGCCCGTTGCGGGTCGGTTTGAGATCCGCTGCCGGCCTTTCCCCTTTCGTCAGCGCCGCCCAAAAGACGTGAAGATCGCGCTCTTCCCCGCTGCGAATGAATCGGCTGATGTCAACATCGGCGCCGGAGAGGTCTGGCGTGGTGTCGAACAGATCATCCAACTCGTGGCGCAGCAGGAGCTGGGCCGGGTCGTAGGGGTAGAGATCGTCCAACAGATGCCCGTGGGATTCCTCGAACCGTTCCAACGCCAGCGGGGCGACATCGGCAACCGGCGCGGTGTCCTCCGCTTGGTGGAGCCCAGAGGAGGCCGCAAGGGCAGCGAAGGCGAATCGCGCCGCATCCAGGTCGGCCTTCGAGTACGGAGCGGCGGCCTTGTCGTCCTTGGGGGCCAGGTCAAGTACGATGACCGCCGCCTCGCCGCCCCAGCGGGCGCAACGGCCGAAGCGCTGAACCAGGCTCGCCCACGGGGCCAGCTCGCTGACCAGGACCGCAGCCGAGAAGTCCAGGCCCGCCTCGATGACCTGGGTGGCGACCACAATTCGGTCTGTGCCTGGTACGCAAGCGTCCCGATTCAGAAACTCGCGGCCCCAGGTGGCCCGCTCGGCGGGGCGAAATCGGCTGTGTACCAGTCGTATGTCCGTCGCCCCGAGCCTCTTGTCCTGGCGTAGCGCCTCCCACACCGCAACGGCCGTGTCAACGCGATTGACCACGACCAGGGTCGGCCCGGCAGTACCTCGCCCACGGCGAAGGTGCTCGTCGCCCACGAGGCGCCCGATCCCCTTGGCGCTGGTCAGGGTCATGAGTCGGCAGGGCTTGGACACGTCGTCCCACAGATGTCCTTTGCGCTGATCTGGGCCGATGGAAACCGTGCCGAGCGCGGCAGTCATCTGGATGGTATCGGGGCTCTTGGCGAGCCAGCCGGCTTGTAGGGTGGCGCTCATCCACCAGGTCGCGTTGGGGCGCAGTCGGACGCGCTTGTTCTGGTCGTCGTCACGAAATGCTTGAAGCTGAGCAGACGTGGCTAGACCCACATCCATGAGCTGAACCTCGTCCATGACCCAAAGGCAGTCCTGATTCAGGAGCCCGAGCTCCATGGGCCAACGGGCACGGGGGGCGGCGTAGCCGCGGTTCAGGGCGCGCGACAGCAGCATGTCCTGGGTTCCAATGAGGACGGCCGCATGCTCGGGATGGAGGTGCCACTCCCCCGCGTCCGCGCCGCCCATGAGGACATGGACGCCAACCTTGCCTTCGTGAGCGTCCTCTTCGTTCCAAAGGCGCTCAATGGACGCCAGAGCGACGCGCGCCGCAGCCTCCGTCTGCTCGGCGAGCACCCGCATGGGTAGGCACCAGACCAGACGACGCGGCCACCGGTCGTCATCAACCTCGACGCGGTGCCATAGCCAGGCCCCCAGGACCCCAAGGGTCTTACCGAACCCGGTCGGGATGCGGATGGTTTGGTTGGTACAGGCGCCTGGTGCGGCGAGATTGCGTTGCCAGTCCATAGGCGCCAGGCCGTTGGTCACTCGCCTGAAGAAAGACTCGAAGTCCATGGTTACGACCCCTGATTGCCCATCGCGTAGTAAAAGGCCCCAACGTCCGCGACTGTGTCGATCCGGCCACTCCTCGTTGGATTTGCGAGAGACCTTGCACCCTAAGGGCTGTTCTCTGTGTCGCTCTTGTTCCCTCTGTGAGCTCCGCGGCACTCATTCTGAATCGCTTCGGGGTTACCACACCCGCTCGGTCAGTTAAGGGGCAGCGGGACCCGGAAGCCGCCCGCCGCAAGGGCGTCAGCGATGGTGGCGAGCTGGTGCCAGGGGTCGCCGGAGTCGAGACCCTTGATGGCCAGGTCGGCCTGGGCGCAGTGGCGCAGCAGGTCCTGCAGGAGACGGGGCGAGAGGCGCTGGAGGGCGCGCTCGATGGCCTGCTCGCGCATGCGCGGGACCTTGTG
>JBGSUY010000464.1:0-11014 GCA_041753195.1 Chromatiaceae bacterium | reverse complement strand
CTCGGACGGCGCCATCGCGGCGGGGCGCCGCTCCTGCACGATCGGGGCTCAAGGGATGCGAGGGTCTCACCGGCTGGCAGGGGCTGGCCCGGGTGCTGGAGGTGGACCAGACCCCCATCGGCAAGACCCCCCGCTCCTGCCCCGCCACCTATGTAGGGTTCTGGGACCCAATCCGCCGGCTCTTCGCCGCCACCCCAGAGGCGCGCATGCTGGGGTGGGGACCCGCCCGCTTCTCCTTCAACACCGCCGACGGGCGCTGCCCCGCCTGCGAGGGCCAGGGGGTGCAGCGCCTGGAGATGAGCTTCCTGCCGGATGTGCGCCTGCCCTGCGAGGTCTGCGGGGGCAGCCGCTTCGAGCGGGAGACCCGAGAGGTCCGTTACAGAGGGCTCGACATCGGCCAGGTCCTGGACCTGGACGTGGATCGGGCCCTGGAGGTATTTTCAGCCCATCGCGCCATCCACCACCCGCTGACCCTGCTGCAAGCCGTGGGTCTCGGCTATCTCAGCCTGGGCCAGCCGAGCCCCACCCTCTCCGGCGGCGAGGCCCAGCGCATCAAGTTGGTCACCGAGCTCGCCAAGGCCCGCCCGACCCTGGACGGCACCAACCCCCGCCCCACCCTCTATGTGCTGGACGAGCCGACCGTCGGCCTCCACCGGGCGGACGTGGAGCGCCTGGTCGCCGTCCTGCACCGCCTGGTGGATACGGGCCACACGGTGCTGGCCATAGAGCACGACCTCCCCCTGATCGCCGAGGCCGACTGGGTCATCGACCTCGGTCCCGAGGGCGGCGAGGCGGGTGGCGACCTGGTGGCCCAGGGGACCCCGGAGGAGATCGCTGCGAGCGGCGGGGATCTGCCGACCGCCGCCGCCCTGCGCAGTTGGCTCGCCGTCTAGAAGCGGAAGCCCTTGGGGACCACGACGATGCCCCGAGCGGAGACAGTGAAGCGCTCTCGATCCCGCGCCAGCTCCATCCCGATCTGCTCCCGGGGTGGAACCTCCACGTCCTTCTCGATGATGCAGTTAAGTAGATGGGCGCCCTTCCCCACCACGACCCCGTCGAACAGGATGGAGGCGTCGACGATGGCCCCGTCGCGCACCCGCACCCGGGGGAATAGGATGGAGTGGTTGACCCCGCCGCCGCTGATCACTGTGCCGGCCGCCAGCATGGAGTTGACGAAGATCCCCTCGGTCCCGCTGGCCGCCCCAGGCACGGTGCGCGCCGGGGGATACTGGCCCTGATAGGTGCGGATGTTCCAGTCCGCCTGGTAGAGATCGATGGGTGGCTCGGCCCGCAGCAGGGCCATATTGGCCTGATAGTAGGCGTCGATGGAGTCCAGGTTGCACCAGTAGCGGTCCGGTGTGACCCGTCCCCGCTGCTCGCCGAAGCGGTAGCCGAGGACCCGGTCCGAGGCGAGGATGGGGGCCAGCCGGTCCAGGACCAGGTCCTGATCCTGGATCTGGTCCTGGACCTCTGGCCCTTCCAGGGCGGCGAGCAGCCAGGCCTTGTCGAAGCACTGTACGCCCATGGTGGTGAGGTCGTCGCCCCCGTCGTCCTCGGCCCCGGCAGCCACTGAGCGAAGCGCCGTGACGCGACCCTCCCCATCGACCCAGGCCCTGGTCTGAAGGCCCCCGCCCGGATCGGCCAACCCGCGCAGGGCGAGCGTCACCCGGGCGCCCGACTCCCGGTGGGCGCGGATCAGCTCCGCGTAGTCCATGCGGTAGACCGCCGCCCCCTCCAGCACCAGGACCTGGCTCGCGGGGCTGCGCTCCAGCAGGTAGCGATTCTGGCGGATGGCGTCGAAGGGTCCGCCGTACCAATGGAGCCCCTCCCGCTGCTGGGGCGGCACGGCGGTGATGAACTCCCCGAGCTCCGGATTGAAGATGAACCAGCCGTCGCGCAGGTGCTTGTGCAGCGAATGGCTCTTGTACTGGGTGAGCACCAGCACCTGGCGCAGCCCCGAGTGCAGACAGTTGGCCAGGGTGAAGTCGATGACGCGGTACTTGCCGCCGAAGGGCACGGCGGCCTTGGGCCGATGCATCGTGAGGGGATCGAGGCCGGCGCCGCGGTCGGGGGCGAGGACCAGGGTGATGGTGGAATCGGGCATGGGCCTGTCGGCCTCCTCGGACTGTCAGTGGCGGGCGGGGAAGTATCGCACCAGGCGGGGCCGAGGCACAGGTTAGCGCCCGGGAACCTCCGTGTACGGCCGCTATTCGTCACCCTTTGCAACCAGGAGGCACCTCATGGCCGGCGCACAGATCGGGTTGACGCCGAAGCCATCCAGGATCACCAGGACGACGGGCGGTCAGGTCCCTTGCCGGCTGGCCTCCTGGATCACCCGCTTCATGTCCCGCACTGCCTGGTCCAGACCTGAGAAGAGTGCCCGGGCGACGATGGAGTGGCCGATGTTGAGCTCACTTACCCCGCGG
The DNA here is from genome assembly GCA_041753195.1 of Chromatiaceae bacterium. Lineage (GTDB taxonomy): Bacteria > Pseudomonadota > Gammaproteobacteria > Chromatiales > Chromatiaceae > Thiodictyon. The sequence continues at coordinate 8,588 of JBGSUY010000464.1, read as the reverse complement.
ATCGCCGCCACCGCCTTGACGTTGTGATAGTCGAGCCCGTGGCCCGCGTTCACCTGGAGGCCGAGGTCCAGACCCAGCCTCAGGGCCCGACGGATGCGCTCCAATTCCGCCGCCTGCTCGGCCGGGTCCCGGGAGTCCGCATAGCGCCCGGTGTGGATCTCGACCACCGGCGCGCCCACCTCCCGAGCGGCCTCCAATTGATCGGGGTCCGGGTCGATGAAGAGCGAGACCCGCACACCCGCGTCCGCCAAGCGGGCGCAGAAGGCCCGCAGTTGCGGACGCTGGCCCGCCACGTCTAGGCCTCCCTCGGTGGTGAGCTCGGCACGCCGCTCCGGGACCAGGCAGCAGTCCGCCGGGCGGATACGGGCGGCGATCTCCCCCATCTCCGCCGTGGCGGCCATCTCGAGGTTCATGCGCGTGGTGAGGATGCCGCACAGGAGCTCCACGTCCCTGGGCTGGATGTGGCGGCGATCCTCCCGCAGGTGCAGAGTGATGAGATCCGCCCCCGCCTGCTCCGCCACCAGGGCGGCCTGGATGGGGTCTGGGTAGCGGGTCCCCCGGGCCTGGCGGATGGTCGCGATGTGATCGATGTTGACCCCGAGCAGGACCTCGGGTGCTCTGCTGTCGTTCATGGGGACCCCCACGGCCAATGAATCGAAATTCGGGAGGACTCTGCCCCTAACGGACCGAGAGCTGGCGAAACAGCTCCCGACTCTTCAGCGGCTTAGGACCCAAATGGGGCCCAAGCAATCGGCGTAACAGGGTGCGCGCCTCGCGTTGTTGGACGGCGTCCAGCACCAGCCCCCCGGCCAGGGCCAGCAGTGTAGCCCCGGAGACCGTGGCCCCGGGCTCGCCGCTCAGGGCCGTCCTGGGTGCCTGCCCCGGCTCCACCACATAGAACAGACAGGGATCCACGGCCAGGCCTGTTTTGCCATCCAGAGCGAGCCCGGGGGCATAGCCCAACTCCTCCAGCAACCGAAGCTCGAACTGGCGCAGGGCGGTCTTCAGGTCACCGTCGCTCAAGCCGCCGAGGGCCGCATGATAGAAGGCGAAGAGCGGATCATGGGCATCATGTCGGCCCAGGAGGCGGACGAGGAGCTCGTTGAGGTAGAAACCACAGGGCAAAGCCCGGCCGGTGAGTGGGAAGGGCCGTCCCGCCGGCTCCACCCGGGTCAGGGTGCGTACCTCGCCGCGACCCACCGCCCCGATCCACAGGGGCTGGAATGGCTGCAACAGGGCACTCGCCGGGTTGCGCCGGCGTCGCGCGCCTTTGGCAATGGCGGGGAACCGCCCCAGACCGCTCGCGAACAGCTCCAGCAGCAGGCTGGTATCGCTGTAGTCCCGCCGGTGGAGTACGAAGGCCTGGAGCAGCCCGCTCCCCACTTTATCGTCGGTCATGCTCTGGGGGGGAAGAATCCTGAATCCGCCAAGTCAGAGAGTAGGAGTCGTCCGCAAATGAACGCACATTAGGCCGATGATTTAATGGCTTATCCCGGACTTAGAATTTTCCTATCAAGACTCTTGATGCTGCCCGCAACCCTTATTCCGATTCGCGTTCATTTGCCTTCACTTGCGGACCTCTCTTCGTTTTAAGCTCAAGTTTCCCGGTAGCCCAGACTGGCGAGGGCGGCTTCGTCACTCGACCAGCTCTTTTTCACCTTGACCCAGACCTCCAGGTGCACGGGACAGCCGAAGAGTTTCTGCATCTCCAGCCGGGCCTGGCTGGCCGCCGCCTTGATGGCCTCGCCCCCCTTTCCGATGACGATGGCCTTTTGTCCCGGGCGCTCGACCCAGATCAGGGCATGGACCAGGTAACGGCCGCCCTGGTCCTCGAAGCGCTCGATCTCGACCGTGGTGCGATAGGGCAGCTCTTGCCCGTAGCGCTGCACCAGCTGCTCCCGCAGGAGCTCGGCGGCGAAGAAGCGCTCGGAGCGATCCGTGATCTGATCCTCCGGGAACAGGGGCTCGCCCTCGGGAAGGGCGCCCATCACGGCGCGCTCCAGGTCGTCGAGGCCCTCGCCCCGGGCCGCGGAGATGGGGATCAGCCCGAGGAACCCATGGCGCTCGCCCAGGGCCTGGAGGTAGGGCAGCAAGTCCCCTTTCTCGGCCACCGTGTCCACTTTGTTGACGACCGCGATGGCGGGCAGGCCCGAGGAGGCGACCGCCTCCAGGGCCAGGGCGTCCTCGGGGGTCCAGCGCAGGGCCTCCACCACGAAGAGGGCAAGGTCCGCATCCAGGACGGCGGTGCGGGCCGTACGATTGAGGTAGCGGTTTAGGGCGTCCCCACCTCGGCGGTGGATACCTGGGGTATCCACGAAGAGGATCTGGCCCTCGGGTCTGGTCTTGATGCCGAGGATCGAGTGGCGAGTGGTCTGGGCCTTGTGGGAGGTGATGGCCAGCTTCTGGCCGAGGATGCGGTTCAGCAAGGTGGACTTGCCCACGTTGGGGCGACCGACGATACCGACCCTGCCGCAGCGCTTCGATGCGGCGTCAGGCATGCTCTGGACGCCCCCGGACTGCCCGTGGGATCTCGAGATCGGCAGGCTCCGAGAGCCGCGCCAGCATGGCCTCGGCGGCTGCCTGCTCCGCCCGCCTCCGACTGCTGCCCTCCCCCTGGGTAACGGTGCCCTGATCCGGCAGGTGGCAACTCACCCAAAAGGACTGGGCATGCTGGGTGCCGCCAACGCTCACGACCTGGTACTCGGGGATGGGCCGCCGCCGGGCTTGCAGAAGCTCCTGCAGCCGGGTCTTGGGGTCTTTGCCCGCGGGGGCGGTGCTGACCTGACCGAGGGGCTCACGGAACAGGCCCATCGCCACGGTGCGGGCCGACTCGAATCCGGCATCCAGGAGGACCGCACCCAGTACCGCCTCCAGGGCGTCGGCTAGGATGGAGTCCCGGTTGTGGCCGCCGGTTCGCAGCTCCCCTGCGCCCAGGCGCAGATAGTCCCCTAGGGCCAGCCCCCGCGCCAGGTCAGCAAGGGACTCGCGCTTCACCAGGGACGCCCGCATCCGGCTCAGGGTGCCCTCGTCCGCCTCCGGCAGGCGCGCTACCAGGGCCTCCGCCACCACGAGGCCGATCAGGGCATCCCCAAGGAACTCGAGCCGCTCGTTGTTGGGACCGCCGGCGCTGCGATGGGTCAGGGCCTGATCGAGCAGGTCCTCTCGCCGGAAGCTGTGACCTATTAGACGCGCCAGGCGGCGCCGATCCCCGTTCACCGCGCGTCGACCGTCACCGCATGATCGAAGGCGAGGACCACGTCGATGTTGCCGAACAGGTGCTCCCGGCGCTCATAGGTCACCTGAACGTCATAGGTCGTATCGCTCGTCTTCTGGATCTTGAATGCCTTGGGGTCGATACCCCGCACGTCGTTGATCTCCAGACGCCGATTGATCAAATCCATGATCGCAGGCTTGCCGCCAACGATCGGCTCAGGTGACTGGGCGACGCTATTCATGGCCGATCTCAGGGTCAAATAGCTCATGTAGGCGGGTCCAGTTCGAAGCAGTACCACAGCGATGAAGGCCACCAGGACGAAGATGAAGAGTAGGCCGGAGAGGCCCATACCCTGCTGATGTCTAGACAAATCCCTCATGGAATCGATCCCCTACCAGTGAATACGGATCAGCGGATCACATCGGCAATGCGATCCCAGGCCACCGGCGGGAACCCGTCCCGGGCCCCGTCCCAATGCATCCAGATGGCGAAGGCCTTACCCACCAGATTCTCCTCCGGCACGAAACCCCAGCAGCGGCTGTCGTTGCTGTTGTCCCGGTTGTCACCCATGACGAAATAGTGCCCCTCCGGGACCTTGATGGGTCCGTAGGCCAGCTCGCGACATCCCGGGGGAAGGTCCGGTACCCCAGGGCGAACCAGGGTATGGTGCTCCACACCGGCCAGGTTCTCTACGGACTCTTGGGCCCCCGTCATCACCATCCCGGAGCCGACTCCCGTATAGGTCCCGATAGGCAATCGCTCCTGGGGCTCTCCATTGATATAGACGGTCCTGTTCTGGTACCAGATCTCGTCGCCCGGGGCCCCGATGACCCTCTTGATATAGTCGGTTCGACCGTCCTCCGGAAACTTGAACACCACCACATCACCGCGTTGCGGCGTGCCGATCTCAACGAATTTATTGTTCAGCACCGGAAGGCGCAGGCCGTAGGCGTACTTGTTCACCAGGATGAAGTCCCCGGTGAGCAGCGTCGGCATCATGGAGTTCGAGGGGATGCGGAAGGGCTCCACCAAAAAGGAGCGCAGGAGCAGCACGATGAAGATCACCGGGAAGAAGGAACGGGCGTACTCGACGAGCACCGGCTCCTTGTAGGCGACGCTCGCCCCTGCCCCGACAGCCCCCTGAGCGGCCGCCTCCCGGACTAAACGCCGGCGCCGGGGCGCGAACAGCCACGCATCGACCAGCCAGATACCACCGGTCAGGATGGAGGCCAATACCAGAAAGGCCGGGAAGTCAAAATTCATGGTCGTCGGGTTCTCGCATTCGAAGCCTTCCGGATCGAGGATCCGGGCCGGGCGGGATTCGGGGGGAGCGGTATCGGGTAACTTCCACCGGGTAGGCCCAAGTCGGGGCCCAAGAGCTAAGCGTCAATTATCCTTTCCCGCTTGGAGCACGGCAAGGAAGGCCTCCTGTGGGATCTCCACCTTGCCGACCTGTTTCATGCGCCGCTTGCCCGCCTTCTGCTTCTCGAGCAGCTTGCGCTTGCGGGTCACATCGCCGCCGTAGCACTTGGCAGTGACATTCTTGCGCAGGGCCTTGACCGTGGTGCGGGCGATGATCTTGCTGCCGATGGCGGCCTGGATGGCCACCTCGAACATCTGACGCGGGATCAGGTCCTTCATGCGCACCGTCAGGTCTTGGCCACGGCTCTGGGAAACGGAGCGATGCACGATGGTGGAGAGCGAGTCCACCTTTTCGCCGTTGATCAGGACATCCAGCTTGACCAGGTCCGAGGCTTGAAAGCGCTTGAGCTCGTACTCGAAGGAGGCGAAGCCCCGGCTCGCGGACTTGAGTCGGTCGAAGAAGTCCAGCACCACCTCCGCGAGCGGAAGCTCATAGGCGACCTGGACCTGTCCACCCACGTAATGGATGTGCTTCTGCACCCCGCGCTTCTCGATGCACAGGTTGATGACCGCGCCGAGATAATCCTGAGGTGTCAGGATGTGGGCCTCGATGATGGGTTCCCGGACCTCACGGGTCTTGTTGGGCTCCGGCAGGTCCGCCGGGTTGTCGATCTTGATGACCTCGCCGTCGTTGCGCATCACCTCATAGACCACCGTGGGTGCGGTGGTGATGAGGTCCAGGTCGTATTCCCGCTCCAGGCGCTCCTGGATGATCTCCATGTGGAGCATCCCCAGGAAGCCGCAGCGAAAGCCGAAGCCCAGCGCCTGGGAGACCTCCGGCTCGTAGAAGAGGGCCGCGTCGTTGAGGCGCAGCTTGCTCAATGCGTCGCGCAGGTCCTCGTAGGCGTCCGAGTCCACGGGATAGAGCCCGGCGAAGACTCGCGGGCGCATCTCCTTGAAGCCCGGGAGCTTGGGGGCCGGGTGATCGGCACGGGTGATGGTGTCGCCGACTGGCGCCCCGTCGATCTCCTTGATGGAGGCGATCAGGAAGCCCACCTCCCCGGTACTCAGGACCGGCCGCTCGGTCTTCTTGGGTGTGAAGACCCCCACTGCGTCCACCTGCTGGGTGCGGCCGGTGGAGAGCATGGTGATCTTGTCGCGCCGACGGATCTCCCCGTTGACCACCCGCACCAGGGAGACGACACCCACATAGGGGTCGAACCAGGAATCGATGATTAGGGCCTGGAGGGGGGCGGCCGGGTCACCCTTGGGGGGAGGAATGCGGGCTACCAGGGTCTCCAGAAGCTCGGGGATGCCCTCCCCCGTCTTGGCACTCACCCGCAGGGCGTCCTCGGCCTCAAGTCCGATAATCTCCTCGATCTCCCGGATCACCCGCTCGGGTTCCGCCGAGGGAAGGTCGATCTTGTTCAGGACCGGCAGGACCTCAAGCCCCTGCTCGATGGCCGTATAGCAATTCGCCACGCTTTGGGCCTCCACCCCCTGGGCGGCGTCCACCACCAGCAGGGCCCCCTCGCAGGCGGCGAGCGACCGGGAGACCTCGTAGGAGAAGTCCACGTGGCCTGGGGTGTCGATGAAGTTGAGCTGGTAGGTCTCGCCGTTGCGGGCCCGGTAGTCCAGGGTCACGCTCTGGGCCTTGATGGTGATCCCGCGCTCCCGCTCCAGGTCCATGGAGTCCAGCACCTGGCTCGACATCTCCCGCTCGGTCAAGGCGCCGCAGAGCTGGATGAATCGGTCCGCGATGGTCGACTTGCCGTGGTCGATGTGGGCGATGATCGAGAAGTTACGGATGTGGTTGAGATCGACCATGCCGGACGCCCGAGGGCTCGTGGTTGGGGGGCATCGGTCCTTTCAAGAGGGTGCGCATCCGCGGTCCGCTGGAGCCGCGCATGACCGACGCAAATAGCGGGCCATCATAGCAGAGGGCGGACGCCCGGCGGAGTCCGGGATACGCGCCCTCGATCGATCGCCCGGAGTCGGCCCGAGGTCAGCCCGGCGTCGGTCACCGGCGGGCGACCGTCTTTGACCTTCCGGATCAGCCCTTGGGCAGCTTCAGGGCGTAGAACATACGCCCGTCGCCCCGTTGGATCAGCACCGCAACAGAACGCCCCGGCTCGATGGCCTCGAGGATGCGGTTGAAGCCCTCCAAGCCCTCCACCGGCTGGTTGTCCAGCATCAGGATGACGTCGCCGGCGGTGACCCCGGCGCTGGCGGCGGGCCCCTCCTTGACGCTCTCCACCAGCACCCCGCCCTGCTCGACGCCGAGCTGCTCACGCTGGTCCGCCGTGAGTTCCCGCACCACCAGCCCGAGACGATTGGACTTGTCGGGGACCGGTTCCCGCGAGACCCCTGCCAGCTGCTCATCGTCGGGAAGCTCGGCGATCTTGACCTCGAGCTGAAGGCGCTGACCCTGACGCATCACTTCGATCTTGGCCGCCTCCCCCACGGGTGTCGCCCCGACCAAGGGGGGCAAGGCGCTGGAGGTCTGCACGTCCTTGCCGTTGTAGCTGAGGATCACATCCCCCGGCAGGAGTCCCGCCTGGGTCGCCGGGCTGTCGGGCAACACCTGGGCCACCAGGGCCCCCTGGGGCTGGGAGAGCCCGAAGGTGGGGGCCAGCTCGCGGGTGACATCCTGGATCAGGACCCCGAGCCAACCCCGGCTCACCCGGCCCTTGGTCTTGAGCTGGTCCACCACATCCATCACCAGATCGATGGGGATCGCAAAGGAGAGCCCCATGAAACCGCCCGTGCGGCTGTAGATCTGGCTGTTCACCGCGACCACCTCACCATCGAGATTGAAGAGAGGCCCCCCGGAGTTGCCTGGGTTGATGGCCACGTCGGTCTGGATGAAGGAGACGTAATTCTCGGTGGGCAGGCTGCGCCCCTTGGCGCTCACGATGCCCGCCGTCGCGGAGTGCTCGAAGCCGAAGGGCGACCCAATGGCCAGGACCCATTCACCAACGAGCAGATCCCGGGCGGATCCGATGCGAACCGCCGGCAAGTCCTCGGCGTCCACCTTGAGTAGGGCGATATCGCTGCGCTTATCGGCGCCCACCGGGGTGGCGACGAACTCCCGGCGGTCGCTGGTGCGGACGATGATCTCGTCGGCGCCCTCCACCACGTGGGCGTTGGTCAGCACAAAGCCGTCAGCCGAGATGATGAAGCCCGAGCCGAGAGACCGGGACTGCTGATCGTCCTCCGGCGCCTCGCCAGGCTCACCTTGCTCGCCGAAGAAATGGCGGAAAAAATCCTGCAACGGGCTGTCCTCCGGCAGGTCAGGGATCGAGAAGCCCTGGAACTGCTGCGTGAGGCTCTGGCCCTGTTTGGTACTGATGTTGACGACGGTTGGCCCGTTCGCCGCCACGAGCTCCGTGAACTCCGGCAGGGCGCGCGTCGTGGCGCCCGCGGAGGTTAGGAACCAACTCAGGATCAAGCCCAGCGCCAGGGCTGAGCTCGGCCGAATGCCATGAATGGAACGCATGGATACTCCGCTGTGCAATCGAATAGGCTTCCCGGTGTCCCCAATGCCACCGTGGAGTCAGGGCCTGCGACCCCGGCTCAGCGACTATCGACCGGATAAGGAGGCAGGCTGGCAGGACACTTCGCCGCCGAGCCGACGCAGGACTACAGGGTCATATTCCGGGTGCCGCGCCCGCCTCGCACTGTAGCGGCGCAGCCAGAATAACGCCAGCACGAAACCCAGGGAGGCCCCGATCAGTGCCGAGAGATCGGACCCGCCATCCGTGGCCGCCGAGAGGGTCCCCGGCTGCGCCCGCCACTGAGCGAGCGCTTGGCCCAGGGTCCCACCGATTGCCAAGCCCAGGATAGGGACGAGATAGGCCGCAAAGGCCGCGGTGAGCAGCCCCTCCTCCGAGACCCCCACCACGACCCGATCCCCGACCGCCGCTCCGGCCTGATTGCGAGCGCGCAGCGTGACCGCACGACGCCCGAGGAAGCGGTCCATGAGGGCAGTGCCGCACCCTGACTGAGCGCC
>JBGSUY010000463.1:0-4198 GCA_041753195.1 Chromatiaceae bacterium | reverse complement strand
TCGGTGCGCCGGGAGGCGGAGAGGAGCAGGGCCCCAGCGACACCCGCCCCAATGCCGGCCTCCGCGATGGCGACGTCGGGGGCACGCAGGCGGGCCCAGACCAGGGCGAGGAGCAGGCCGAAGGCGATGAAGAGTATGACCCCGTGGCGCGCCTCCCGGCTGGTGAGGGCGGCGATGGCCAGGGCAATCAGGGTGCCGCAGAGCAGAAGATCGAAGGCCAGCAGGACGGGAATCAAGGGGCCTCCTCCCGGTCTCCGCGCAGGGCCCGCTTGGCGATCAGGTGGGCGCCGGTGGCCCCCGCGGCCATCACCAGGAGCCACACCAGGATCATCTTGGCCCCGTAGGTCAGGCTCGCGGCGCTCGGCAAGAGCCCGAGGGTGAGGAAGAGCAGGCCCAGGTTGTCGGCCTTGGTCAGGGCGTGGAGCCGGCTCACGGGATCCGGCAGCCGGATCAGACCCAAGGTCCCGGCGATGAAGAACAGGAGCCCCACGCCGATCAGGGCGGTGCTCGCCCAGTCGAGGGGACCCATCAGCGCTCCTCCTCGGCGCACCCTCGACGGGTGAAGGCCGCAACGGTCACGGCCGCGAGCAGGCCAAACACCAGTGCCGCGTCCACCAGCGCCGGGATCTGCACCACGGGGGCCAGCACCAGTAGGATGCCGATCCCCGTGGTACCCATGAGCTGCGCGGCCATCATGCGGTCCGAGTGCGTGGGTCCGCGGACGACCCGCACGAGACCCAGGGTCACGGTCGCGAGCAGCACCAGCGCGGCGACGGCAAAGACGAGGCTCATGGGTGGGCCGACGGGGACGCCGCCAAGGGCTCCCCAAAGAGGGCCGCCACACGCTCCTCGAGCGCCATTAGGGATTGCATGGGGTCTGCCCCCCGATCCAGGGTGTGGATCGTCGCCCGATCACCCTGGACGTCCGCGGTCAGGGTGCCCGGGAGCAGGTTGACGACGTCCATGAAGAGCACCCGGGCCGAGGGCCTACGCAGGCGCAGCGGATAGTCCACGTAGCCGGGGTCCACGCGGACCCGGCGTCCCAGGACCCGGAGGGCGACGTCCGTGCCCCCCTTGATGGACTCCCAAAGAAAGTAGGGTACGAAGCGGATCAGCCCGGGGGTGGAGAGGCCCTGGATCCGGGTGTCACTGAGACGCGACTTGGCCCACAGGGCTGCCGCGACAGCGGGGATCCCGATGACCCAGGACGCCGGGTCCGCCCCCGCCAGGATGCCCCAGAGGGCTCCCAAAACGGCGGTCCATACCGCGAAGGCGAGGGCCCGCCGCGGGGACTTACGGATCCCTGGCACTGGGACGGCTGCAGCTTGAGTGTCCTCGGACATGGTCTCGGGATTCCAGGTCAATAACGCGTCTCGGGGGACGAGCGGGTTTCCCCACGCCAGACCCGTAAATGCCGCCATGGTCCTTGAGAGGCAAGGGGTCCCGCCACGCTCCACCGCCATCGGGTGCGGGCGTCGCGATCGGGGCAACAATTAGACAATCGGACCGCATGCCGGGTGATCTTTGGGAAATCCGAAGCTTGGCCATCGAAATTTCGAAGCTTGCTCGGGCACCAACCCCCGAGTGAGCCTGCCCCTGCTTACAAACACGCTAACCTCAGGGGAAACATGAAAAACCTTGTTTGCGATGGGGGGCGGTCTGGTCCCACCCTTCGGCAAATCCTGGGTTTTCCGTGGCGCGCGTCGAAGCCTCGGGCCAGGAGGCGCGGAAGCGACCTCGGCGGACGCTTGGGTTCGGCGCCGGCTGCCGCAACCTGCGGCTACAAGTGAGTATCCGGAAGGGCGCAATGTCCACAAACATCAGGCGGAATTTGTTGACCGGGGTCGTGACTGTGATCCCCATCCTGGTGACGATCTCCGTCTTCAGCTTTTTCTTCAATCTGCTCTCCGGCATCGGGCGTCCAAAGCTCGTCATCTTGGCGAACGCGGTGAAGCCCATCTCCGCGGATCTGGCGCGGTGGCTGATCGAGGTGCCGTGGCTCTCGACGACCTTGGCCGTGCTCCTGACCTTGGGAATGTTGTATCTCCTCGGCTGGTCCATGAACCGGCTCATGGGACGTCAAATCCTACGTACGATCGAGACGTGGATGCACAAGATCCCTTTGGTGACGACCATCTACGGTTCGACCAAGAAGCTCGTGGAGGCCTTTCAGGTGGAGAACGGTCGGGCCCAAAAGGTCGTCCTGATCCCCTTCCCCCATGCGCGGATGAAGGCGGTTGGCTTGGTGACCCGCACCTTTACCGATGAAGAGACCGGGGAGGAGTACGCCGCCGTCTATGTCCCGACGGCCCCGAATCCGACGGGGGGCTACTTGGAGATCGTTCCAGTCGACGAGCTCGTGACCCTGGACTGGACGGTGGACGAGGCCATGACCTTCGTCATCTCTGGCGGCACCACCGCCCCGGACCACATCCGCTTCGGTGCCCGCCGGCCCGGAAAGGTTAGGGGGGCGACAGGCTCGCACCCAATCTCCGGCGGGCTCCCAGGAAGCCCTCATGCCGTCGAGGAGCTCGCCATCCCCATCAAGAGCCGCGCTAGCCTGTGAAGCGCGGCGTTTCGACTACGAGGTGAAGGAAGATGAATGCGCAAACCGACATCGAGATGCTGGAGAGTCATGAGCCGGTCCAGGACGCGATCCGGGAGCCGGTCCGATCTAGGCCCGCCGTTCGAGCCGCCCATGGCTGGCGGCGGCTGGCCCTGAGCGCCGTCGCAATCTATACCACGGCGGTCCTGGTGCTTGGAATCTACTGGTCCGTGCAGCCGACGCGCTTCGACGTCCGGGCCGCAGCGGCCCAGCGGGCCGGCGGGGAGTCCGCCGTGGTGCCTGGGGCCACCCTCGTTTCAACGATCAAGCGGGTATCCGAGACCCTCCTTGAGAAGCCCGGGGGTTATCTCCAGAACGACGCCACTCTGCCCGGTATCTACCTCGATAATATGCCGAGTTGGGAATACGGGGCGCTCAAGGAGGTGCGGGATGCGGTCCGCTCCCTGCGCAACGATTTCAGCCGTTCCCAGACACAGTCGGTGGAGAATGCAAACCTCCGCAAGGCCGATGCCTTCCTCAACTACGATGTGGATTCCTGGATCCTGCCGACCTCGGAGTCCGAGTATCGGGAGGGGATTCGGGCGCTGGGGCGCTACTTCGATGACCTGGCGAGCGGGAATGACCGATCCGCCCGGTTCTACGCGCGAGCAGACAATCTGGCGGCCTATCTGGCGGTGGTGGAGAAGCGTCTGGGCAGCTACGCCCAACGACTGAGCGCGAGCGTCGGCGACTCCGAGCTCACGGCCGCCCTGGTGCCCGTGATCTCGGCCACGGGGCCCCAGGAGCCTACTCCCGAGGTGCGTCTCCAGACCCCACGCCTGCAGGTGGATAACGTCTTCTACGAGGCCCGCGGCTACGCCTGGGCACTGCTGCACACGATGAAGGCCCTGGCCATCGAGTTCGAGCCGGTCCTTCAGAACAAGAATGCGCAGGTCTCGATGCTGCAGGTGATCCGGGATCTCCAAGAGGCCACGCGGCGGATGTGGAGCCCGGTCGTGCTCAACGGGACCGGCTTTGGGCTCGTGTCCAACCACTCCCTGATCCTGGCCTCCTATCTCTCGCGGGCCAACGCCGCAGTGCTCGATCTGCGCATCCTGCTGCAGCAGGGTTGATGGCCGGAGGCCCTTGATCCATCGACGGCGGCGTGTCTAGGTCCCGAAGATCCATCCCGCGGTGGACGCCGACCCCGCGTCCACCGCCCCGCATCGCAGCCGTAATCAGGTTCCCCCCTTCGCCGAAGGACAACGGCCTCTCTCCTCCCTCCACGTCCATCACGCCAGGGCCCATCCGCCGACTCGACCGACCAATGGGCCCGCAATTGCTTAATCTGGGATGAGAAAAAGGGGCCCGAAGGCCCCTTAATTCACGGCGAACAAGATCGAGAGGCGCGCGGGCGCGCCTCTCGATGGCTACATGAAGCTGTCCTGGATGATGTTCTTGTACCAGCTATGGGCGTATTCCACCTCCCGCTTATGGGCATCCTCGCTGGCGTCCATCGGGGTGACGCCGCCGGAGCCCGGAACCTCGGCGATCTTACCGTCCGCGCCGAGCTTGTAGACGCCCGCCACCGAGATGCCCCAGTCGGGCCCCGCAATGGAGTAGCAGGTATTGACATAGGAGGGAACGCCCACC
>JBGSUY010000462.1:0-1670 GCA_041753195.1 Chromatiaceae bacterium | reverse complement strand
CTCGGTGAGCTCGGCGATGCGTCGGGGGATGCGCCCCGTGGGCAGGTGGTAGAGGCGGGCGTGCAGGTCCAGGTTCTGCCGCACCGTGAGCTCGCCGTAGAGTGAGAAGGACTGGGACATGAACCCCAACCGCCGGCGCAGCGCCGTGTCCTCCGCCGCCACCGGCTGGCCGAAGACCCAGGCCTCGCCTTCGGTTACCGGCAGCAGGCCGGTCAGCATGCGCATGGTGGTGGTCTTGCCGCTGCCGTTGGAGCCGAGGAAGCCGAAGATCTCCCCCTTGCGGATCGAGAGGCTGACCCGCTCGACCGCGGTGAAGTCGCCGAAGCGGTGGGTCAGCCCCTCGGCCCGAATGGCGGGCGCCCCATCTCCATCGGGCCGGCGTGACGATACCTCCAGGCGCCGATGCTCCCCGCGGCGCTCGGCGGGGAGCAGGGCGACGAACACCGACTCCATGGCCTGCTCACCGGTGCGCGCGCGCAGCTCGCCAATGGTTCCGCACGCCAGCACCCGTCCGGCGTCCATCGCCACCAGGGTGTCGAAGCGCTCCGCTTCCTCCATGTAGGCGGTGGCCACTAGGATGCTGAGCCCCGGGCGGCGCCGGCGCAGACGTTCCATCAGGTCCCAGAACCGGCGCCTGGAAAGCGGGTCCACCCCGGTGGTCGGCTCGTCGAGGATCAAGAGATCCGGATCGTGGATCAGGGCGCAGCAGAGACCGAGCTTCTGCCGCATCCCGCCGGAGAGGTTCATTGCCGCCCGCTCGGTAAAGGGGGCGAGCCCAGTGGCCGCGGTGAGCTCGGCGATGCGCCCGGCGCGGGTCGCCCGATCCTGACCGAAGAGGCGGCCGAAGAAGTCCAGGTTCTCCCGCACCGAGAGGCTGGGGTAGAGGTTGCGCCCGAGCCCCTGGGGCATGTAGGCGATGCGCTCGACCACGGCGTCGCGCCCCCGGCGCTGACGCAGGTCACGCCCCAGAACCTCGACCCGGCCGGACTGGATCTGGCGCACCCCGGCGATGATCCCGAGCAGGGTCGACTTGCCGACCCCATCGGGACCGATCAGACCGGCCATCCGCCCGGGGTGGAGCTCCAGGTCCACCCCGGCGAGGGCGGTGACCCGGCGGTAGGCGTGGCGCAGCCCACTCAGTCGGACGACGGGGACGCCTGCCTGGTCGTCCATGGGGGCAGCCTCGGGGTGAGATGCTCGGGCCAGGGGGCCTCAGGCCGGACCCGCACATAGGCCACACCCGGGACGCCGGTCTTGACCAGGTCCTCGTAGCGCGCCAGGAGCCCGGGGTCAATGCGCACCTTGACCCGAAAGGCGAGCTGCTCGCGCACGCCCTGGGTCTCCACCTGCTTGGGGGTGAACTGGGCGCGCGGCGCGACGAAGGAGACCTCCGCGGGGACCACGTATTCCGGGGCGGCATCCAGCACCAGGCGCGCCTCCGCCCCCAGGGGGATCCGCCCGGCCTCGGTCGCCGGCAGGAAGATGACCATGTAGACGTCGCTCAGATCGAGCAGGGTCAGGACCTTGCCGCCCGCCCCCAGCACCTCGCCGGGCTCCGCCAGGCGGTAGAGGACGCGCCCGCCCCGCGGCGCCTTGAGCGTGCTGTCCGCAATGTCGACCTCGACCCGCTCGATGCCCGCCTGGGCCGCCTCGATGGCCGCCTCGGTGGC
>JBGSUY010000461.1:0-10907 GCA_041753195.1 Chromatiaceae bacterium | reverse complement strand
GGGCCAGCCGGCTGCGGGAGTCCGGGCGCCTGGTGGGCCGCGGTTATCTGGAGCTGACCGGCTACGCGGCACCCATGCGGCTCTGACCGCGATCGCGGCGGACCACCCCGAGCATTGAAAGGCTCCCCGACCAGGATCGATCTGACGTTGGTCAATGCCGAAGCGGCCGCCCGCCGCCAGAATGCCCGGCACTGAAGCCGCTCAGGGGGCAGACCTAAGGCGATTTCTGTCAAATCATGCACCATCTCGCTCGTCTTTTCGCCCGCCTTCCGCGTCGCGCCGACAGTCACATAGCCCGACTATGCTCCCGTCGGCGCTCCTTGAAGGCAGACGAAAATCCATCGCGATCTGGTACGTGATTTTCCGACAACCGCCTAAACGACCGACACAGGCTGCCGCACCAAAGCATGCGCAAGTCCGACCTTTTTCTATTCGGCGTCGCCGCGGGTTCCGCCCTGCTGCTGCTCAGTGCCATGGACGCGACCCTGCGAGCCCGAGCCTCGGCCCGGGCCATCGCGCAGCGCACGGCCCTGGTGTCGGCCCTGGACCTGACCGATCTCGCCCTCTTCACCGAGGCGCGCTACACGCGGCACCCGAGCCAGGCAGACCTGCATAGCGCCTTCCAGGATCACCCCATGGCCCTGGAGCATTTCCCCACCGGCTCCCTGGTCCCGGCCGTTATCCCGTTGCGTATCCAAGAGCCTGAGCGGCCATGAGGGAATGGCTGCGCCGGCAACGGTATCTGATCGACTACAGCCTCTCGGCCCTGGCCCGGCGGCCGGGCAAGCACCTGGGGCTGCTGCTGGTCTATACCCTGATCGTCTTCCTGCTCGCCTCGGTGATGCTCTTCACCCAGTCCCTTCGGCGGGAAGCGGCCCTGGTGCTCGCCGAATCGCCGGAGATCATCCTGCAGCGCCAGGTGGCCGGGCGGCACGACCTGATGCCCATCGCCTATCTGGACAAGATGGGTAGCATCCGGGGTGTGGGCACGAAATACGGCCGGCTCTGGGGCTATTTCTACGACCCGGCGGTGCGGGCCAACTACACCCTGATGGTCCCGCCAGCCGCCGCCTCGCAGACCGCGGATCCGGGCCCGGGGCAGATCGCCATCGGCGCCGGGATCGCCCGGACCCGCGGCCTGGCGATCGGGGACTATCTGAGCCTCCGCTCCGCCCGGGGCGAGCCCTTCTCGTTCCGCGTCGCTTCCGTCCTCTCCCATGAGAGCGAGCTGGTGAGCAGCGACCTGATACTCCTCTCGGAGGACGACTTCCGGCGCTTCTTCGACATCCCCGAGGACCGCGTCACCGACATCGTGCTGCAGGTGCGCAATCCGCTGGAGGTGCGCAAGGTGGCGGAAAAGCTTAGCCTCGCCCTGCCAGACACCCGACCCATCCTCAGAGAGGAGATCCTGCGCACCTACGACGCACTCTTCGGTTGGCGCCAGGGGCTGGTCTTCGTGCTCCTAGGAGGCACCCTGCTCGCCTTCGTGATCTTCGCCTGGGATCGGGCCTCGGGCTTAAGCGGGGAGGAGCGCCGCGAGATCGGCATCCTCAAGTCCATCGGCTGGGAGACCGGGGACGTGCTGCGGATGAAGTTCTGGGAGGGGGCCATCCTGTCACTCACGGCCTTCCTGCTTGGCTACCTGCTGGCCTATCTTCATGTCTTTTATCTGTCAGCGGCCCTCTTCGAGCCCGTGCTCAAGGGCTGGGCGGTCCTGTACCCGGACTTCCGACCTATCCCCTTCGTGGACGGGCTCCAGGTGGCCACCCTCTTCTTCTTCACCGTCTTCCCCTACACGGTGGCGACCATAGTCCCCATCTGGCGGGCCGCGGTGACGGACCCAGACGCCGTGATGCGCTAGACCCAGGCCGATGATCGAGCTGCGCGACGTCAAGAAGGTCTTCAACCAGGGGCGCCACAACGAGCTCTGGGCCGTGCGCGGGGTGACCCTGGACCTGGAGCCGAATCGCGTCACCGTGCTGAAGGGTCCCAGCGGCTCCGGCAAGACCACCCTGCTCTCCATGATCGGCGCCCTCTCGCGGCCCACCTCCGGGCGTATCTCATTGGACGGCAAGCTGCTCTCGAACCTGCCGGAGCGCTTCATGACGGAGGTGCGCCGAAGCACCTTCGGCTTCGTCTTCCAGCGCTTCAACCTGATCCGGGGGCTCACGGTCCTGGAGAACGTGATGCTGCCCGCCTATCCTTGGGCCCCCGACTACGGCAACCTGCGAAGTAGGGCATTAGGCCTGCTCGCCCAATTCGCCATGGAGTCCAAGTCGGCCGACCGGGTGGAGTGGCTCTCTGGCGGCGAGGCCCAGCGCACCGCCATCTGCCGGGCCCTGATCAACGAGCCGCGCATCCTGATCGCCGATGAGCCCACGGCCAACCTGGACAGCACGCTGTCGCGGGAGCTGGTGGGGCTTCTCGGCGACCTCCTGGACCTGGGCAAGACGGTGCTGGTGAGCTCCCATGACCCCCTGGTCTTCGAGTCCGCCCGGGTCTCCCGCGTCGTGGAGATGCGCGACGGGCAGCTGGCGGGCGAGTCGCCGTGCTGATCAGCCCCGCCGTGCTGGCGCTCAACGGGGTCTCCTTCACGGTGACCCTGCTCCTGCTCATGGCCGCCGGCTTCGGGCTCCAGGTGGTGCGCCACTGGGCTATCGCGAGCGGCAGCGAGCGCCAGCTCGAGCTGGAGCGCCGCACCTACCTCATCGCGACCCTGGTGACCTGGTGCGTCGCGGCGGCGGTCGTCTCGCTCCTGCTCTTCGTCTACAACGCGGAGCAGATGGCGACCCAGTTCGTCGGGGCCATGTGCGCTACCGGGGTTCTCAATGCCCATCCCCTGGGCTGGCCGACCCTTTTCCTCAAGATCCTGGTCTTCTTTGCCGGGGCCGCGTGGCTGATGCTGAACCGGCTGGACAATCAGGCCCCCGACTACCCCCTGGTGCGGGTGAAGTACGGTCTGCTGCTGGTGCTCCTGCCCCTGGTGGCCCTGGAGGCCGGGGTGCAGCTTCGCTACTTCCTGGGGCTCAACCCGGACGTCATCACCTCCTGCTGCGGGTCCCTCTTCACCGCCGAGGGTAAGGGGGTTGCCGCCACCGTCTCGGCCCTGGACCCCACCTGGTCCCTGGCGGCACTCTACGGCAGCGGGCTCCTTGTCCTGGGGCTCGGTCTGCTGCACGGCTGGGGCATGCGCTCCGGCGGAAGCGGCACCGGCTTCGCCCTCTCCGGTGGCCTGGCCTTCGTGGCGGCACTCGCGGCTATCGTCTCCAGCGTCGCCCTCTACATCTACGAGCACCCCCATCACCACTGCCCCTTCTGCATCCTCAAGGGTGGGCACGGGTTCGTGGGCTACTGGCTCTATGTCCCCTTGTTCATCGCAACCGCCCTCGCCCTAGGGGTAGGGCTCATCTCGCCCTGGGCGCGCATCCCGAGCCTCGCCTCGGCGGTGCGGGCGGACGGGCAGCGCTTCACCGCCCTCGCCCTGGCCCTCTTCGCGCTCTTCTACGGGGTGGCCACCCTCGCCATCCTGACCTCGCGCCTGACGATGCAGGCGGTATGGTGGTGAATCCAGCTTCCCTAGTCTGGCCCCTCTGGCACATCTGGCTCACACGCTCCAGCGTGGGAGCAAGGCCCGACGCTCCAGCGTCACGTCCGCGGTCGGGCCGCTGGAGCGGCCAAGATTACATTCCCACGCGGAGCGTGGGAACGAGGGGACAAGGTGCCGCCCTCCTGCTATTGGCTAGCCTTCTGCTGGCGGGTTGCGGCGGCGAGCCCCCCCAGATCGCCCCGGGCGAGACACCCCCGCCCTTCACCCTCCCCGCCCTCGAAGGCCACGCCGTCGCGCTCCCCGCGGACGTTCAGGGCCATGTGGTCGTGGTGCGCTTCTGGGCGGACTGGTGTCCCTTCTGCAAGAGCGAGATGCGCTCCATCGAGCCGGTCTACCAGCGCTACCAGGACCAGGGTCTGCGCCTGCTGGCCGTCAACGTGCGCCAGGACGCGGAGACCGCGGCGGCCTTCGTCGAGCCCCTGGGGATCTCCTACGAGGTGCTCCTCGATGGGGACGGCTCCGTGGCGCGGGCCTACGGGGTCAGCGGTCTGCCGACCACCTTCTTTCTGGACCGGCAGGGGCGGCTGGCGACCCGCATCCTCGGGGAATCGACGCCGCAGGTCTTCGAGCAGATCGTCAAAGATCTGCTGTAACTCACATCGTGAACGCAGATCTCACCCTATCGCTGGCCTTCCTCACCGGGGTCCTCGGTACATTCCACTGCCTGGGGATGTGCAGCGGGCTCGCCGGGGGCTATTTCGTGCGCCTGGGCAGTGGACTCGGTGCCATCCTGAGCTACCACGCCGCGCGCATCCTGACCTATGGGATCCTCGGCATCGCCGGGGCCCTGGCCGGTCGGGTGCTGATCCAGCAGGGGATCGTGGGCAAGGGACAAGGGCTGGTCATGATGGTCGCGGGGCTGATGATCATTGGGCTGGGACTCAGCCTGCTGTGGCCGCTGCCCGGGGCATGGCTCCGGCGGACGAGCCAGCGGACGACGCGACCAGCCCGCCTAGAGGTCAGGCTCTCCGATCCGCCCCCGCGGCCCTGGCTGCCGGTGCTGGCCGGTGCCGTCAATGGCCTGGTGCCCTGCAGCCTGACCGTCTCCATCGCCATCAAGGGTGCCGCCACCGCTGACCCTCTGCGGGCCAGCCTGCTGATGTTCGTCTTTGGCCTAGGCACCCTGCCCACCATGGCCCTGGTGAGCCTCGCCGGCACGGCCGTCGGTCGGCATGCCCGGGGGGCATTCGCCATCCTGGCCGGACTGACCGTGGTCGCCCTGGGACTCTGGACCTTCTACGAGGGCTGGGTCTTCTTCGACATCATGCGGGGCTTAAGCAACTGATGAGGCAGCAAACTTCGTCTGCGAATCCATTCACCGACCGCAACTGAGGGGACTGACATCATGTGTAACCATCATGATCACGAGCCGAATCCGGACCAAGCCCGCCGCGACCTGCTCAAGCTGGCGGGGGCCCTTGGCCTCGCTGGGCTCGTCGGACCGGTTCTGGCAACCAGCGACCGCCCCATCGGCGCACTGGTCCCAGGCAGGGGCTGGGTCCCCGCTAGCTCCGAGGGCTGCCCTGGGGACGGCACCCCCCTGCAGTTCATCCCGAGGACGGCCCCAGATCCAGAGCCACTCACTGACGAACTCGCCAAGTACCCCAAGTGCCCCTACTGCGGCATGGACCGCACCGAGTATCACCACAGCCGACACCTGGTGCAGTACGACGACGACCTGGTCGACGGCACCTGCTCCATCCACTGCCTGGCGATCAGCCTGTCCCTCAACCTCGATCGCGGCCCCAAGGCCATCTACGCCGCCGACTTCGGCTCCACGGAGGCCTTGAAGCCCCTGGTCCCGGTGGACCCCGCCACCTACCTCATCGGCAGCAAGCTCAAGGGCACCATGACCACGGTGAGCAAGGTGGCCTTCGCCGAGAAGGGGGCGGCGGAGGCGGCCAGGTCTGAGCAGGGGGGCGAGCTCGGCGGCTTCGATGCGGCCCTGACCCAGGCCCATCTGAGCATGGCGAGGGACACCCTGATCATCCGTAAGAATCGCGCGGAGAAGCTCCGCAAGATGATGGGAAACAAGGCCACCTAACCCACCGGCGCAATCGACAATCGGCGCAGGAGCGCCGCCCTCGGTGCGACGCCGTGTCTACGGGCGGCCGTGCTGTGGAAGGCCCGGCCGCACCCGGGGGCGGCGCTCCTACCCGAGCCCGAGATCCGCGCGGACCACCGACCATGATCAGAGCCCGACCAAGCCACCGCCTGAGGGTCTTCTGCCTGCTCATTGCGCTATGGCAGAGCGTCTGGGGCGAGCCGGTCGACACCCCGAGCCCAGCCCCCACGGACACCTGCCCCGTCTGCGGCATGTTCGTGGCGAAATACCCGCACTGGATCGCCACCGTGCTCTACCGGGATGGTCACGCCCACCATTTCGACGGGGCCAAGGACCTGTTCAAGTACCTCCTGGACCTCCCGAAGTGGGCCCCGGGCCATCGGGCCGAGGACATCACCGTCATCGGGGTGACCGAGTACTACGGGGTGAGCCGGATCGACGCCCGCCAGGCCTGGTACGTCATCGGCTCTGACGTGCTCGGACCCATGGGGCACGAGCTGATCCCCTTGGATAGCCGAGAGGACGCAGAGGACTTCCTGCGCGACCACGCCGGGACCGCCATCCTGCGCTTCGAGGACCTGACCCTGGAGCTACTGCGGGACCTGGATGAGGGGCGGTTCGATCATGGCCCCGCAAGCCGCCCTGCCCCACCGCAACCCTGAGCCTCCGCCCCCGCGCGTGGGTGGGCCGTACGCCCCAGGCCGGGCGCCCGACAACGGAAAATGAAAGGACCTGCCGGCGAAAGCCGGCAGGTCCTTTCAGTCCGCGGAGGGAAGGGGACTAATCGAACGCGGGAAGCGCGCCCTTCTCGGTCCCGATATAGCCGATGGCCGACTTCTTCTTGTCATCCCACTTCCGGTAGATGGCCTCCAGGATCTGCTCCTTGTCATCGCCCGTGTAGCTGCTGATGTCGCCCTCACCCGGGTGCTGGAAGTTGCTCATGATGTAGGCATGACCATTGTATTCCGGGGCAACCATCAGACCAGTCGCCTCGGCGGCCATCGGCACCGACAGGATGCGGGAGAGCTTGCGGGTATCGATGTTGAAGGCCCACACGTAGTTGTTGTTCCGGCGGCTGGTATCCTCGCCGATGAACAGGGTGCGGATGGACCCCACGTAGCGCAGGTTGTCCGGGCCGCAGAGCTTGTCCTGCTCGCAGGCATTGCCCTCGTCGTCCTTGACCCCCCCCATCCAGCCGCCCACCAGCTCGGGGATCGATACCAGCTCAGTCCCGACGAGCTCGCTCTTGATGGGCTTACCATCCGTGTCCTTTTGGCCCTTGGCCGTGCTCATCTCCATGATCATGCCGCCGTCGTTGCGCGCCACCTGGATGTCACCCTTGGTGTCGGCCATATTGGCCTCGATGCGCGAGATCGTGATGTAGAACTTGCGGTCCTTCTTGTTGAAGGCGATGTACTCCATCTTGGAGAACTCGGTGGTGGCGCCGAGCAGGGCGGCGTAGCGCCGGGTCTCCAGGAAGGCCGCGGCCTGCTCCATACCCTCCTTCAGGCGCAGCCACTCGGTACCCATGTAGGTGGTCACCTTGGTGTAGCTGGCATCGAGAGGGTCGGTGAGAGAGACATCGAAGATGTCGCTGAACTTGATCCCACCGTCGATCAGGTCCTGGATCTCCTCATCCGTGGCGCGCCCGAGCTTGATCCAGCTCAGCGTGAAGCTGCCGCCGTTCACGGCGCTGGTCTGGGTGACCTTGGCGGCGTAGAGGGTGCCGGACGAGAGGTCCTTGTCTTCGTCGGCCACGAACATGAAGAGCCCGGTGTTCTTGCCGTCGTCGCCGCCGATGGCGGTGCGTTTGTCGGAGCCCATCTCCTGCATCTCGCGGGCGAAGCGGCCGGGGGCATAGTGCTTGACCACCGAGGCCTGGCCGTCCTTGCCGACCTTTATCTCCGGAACCCAGCCATAGTGGTAGGCGTTGGCCGCGGCGGGGTCGCCGAGGTAGTACTGGCTGAAGCTGTTGATATCGGTGAAGTCATCGGAATCGCCGGCCCTGGGCAGGCCCTCGCGGGTCTTGGCATCGGGCTCGTACTCCTCCGAGCCGATATGGGTATTCCAATCGGACAGGGTGGAGCCGCAGTGGATCCAGCCGCCATTGACGCCGCGATAGCTGATCGGATCGTAGTCCACCACCTTGAGGGCGCCGGTCTTCCTGTTCTGGTCCAGGATGGCCAGGCTCGGGGTCACCGGGAGCTTCGACCAGTGACCGATATAGGGCTCATCGTGGTACTCGGGCCAGCCGGGCGGGACCTCCCGATACTCGTACTGGGTCACCAGGGCCAGGCGCTTGGACCCCTTGGACTTGCCGGCATGCAGACCCTTGATCTCGAGCAGCGAGGTCCCGTCGGGTCCATCCGCGGCCATCTGGCCATACTCATCCATCAGGGGTTGATCATCGGCGTCGAACAGACCGCCGACCACCTTACCGCGAATGACGTCGGTGGTAGCCATCAACTGGTGGTACTTGAGATCCAAGATCTCCTGCCGTCGGTTGCTGTAGGCGACCTTCAGCTTGGCCTTGCTGTAGATGTCCGCCTTCTCCTCGACGGTCGAGGGCGAAGGCATCCCAATGAATTCGACCGACTTGATCCCGGGGTCAGCATAGGCCGATTGAGGCAGGGCGCAGACCCCCAGCACGGAGAGGACGGCAGCGGCGATCGGTTTGAGCTTCATGGTGCATCCTAACTGTGGTTTGTGAGGACGTGGAGCCTACCAGCGGGTGATGACGAGACGATGTTGGGAAGATGACCTCTAGATTTCGAGTAGGCTCTAACACCTTGGATATCGGCGCGGCCCCCTGCGATAGCATTCGCGTTGTGGCCAGAGGCTCGACCAAGAGTAGGGCCGTGACGGCATAGCCAGGACTTGTCAGACTTGAGTGAACTTGCTGGGGACTAAACCCACCAAACCACCTGGAGTCCAGGCTGCCGGCCTTCTGGCGACGGCACGATGGAACCTCGGCATGCATCGGTTGGAAGTCTCGTGAAATGGCCACCTGTTGCGAGGACAAGGGCTGCGAGGTCGCCGCGCTGCGCGAGAGCCACTCCCGTGTACTGTGGGTCGTCCTCGTCATCAACGCCCTGATGTTCCTGATCGAGGGCGCGGCGGGCATTCTGGCGCACTCCACCTCACTGCTCGCCGATGCGTTGGACATGCTGGGCGACGCCTTGGTTTACGGGTTTAGCCTCTACGTCATCGCCCGCTCGGCGCGCTGGCAGGCTGGCGCCGCCCTGGCTAAGGGGGTCTTCATGCTCCTTTTCGGCCTCGGCGTACTGGGCGAGGCCGTCTACAAGGCATTTCACCCTGTGATGCCGGTCGTGGAGACCATGGGGGTGATCGCCGGCCTTGCCCTTGCCGCGAACCTCGTGTGTTTCCTGCTGCTCTACCGCCACCGGGGGGACAACCTGAACATGAGCTCCGTTTGGCTGTGCTCGCGCAACGACCTGGCCGCCAATGTCGCGGTGCTGGGGGTAGCTGCTGCGACCTACGTGCTCGCCTCCCGTTGGCCGGACATCCTCGTCGGCTGCCTCATCGCCGGCCTCTTCCTCAGCTCGGCGCTCGGCATACTGCGGCGGGCGGTGCAGGCATTGCGGGGCGCACCGCAGCAGGTGCTTCAGGGCACCACGCCGGTCATCGTCACCCTGACCAAGGGGCCTCGGAGCCTCTGAGGCGTCGGGGTAAACTGTCGGCCCGTCCGGCAGCCGGCGGAACTCGATGGGGTGCTGTTTGGGGGTCCTCACCGCCCCTGCGGTTCCGTCGGACCTCGTTCCCTTTGATTCTTTCCGAGCGTAGGGCGGGCGTCAGCCCGACTTCAACCCGGCGGGTCGTCTCCGAAGCCGACCTTGGGGGTAAAGCCCGACCTGTCGGAGCCGATGTCTCCCCGGTCTGTTAGCCACCGCCGAGCAGGGCTTGGACGGCGTCGGCGATCTCCTCCGCGTAGAGGTCGCGGAAGAAGTGGTCGGCGCCATCGACCACCAGCAGGGTGACGCGCTCCCCATCGGCCTGGGGCTGGACCTTCTCCACCAGGCCCGGGACCACATCGTCCTCGGTCCCGGCCACCACTAGCACCGGCGCCTTGATCTCGGGGATTAGGGCGGAGGTGTCCATCCGCGGGTCCGGGGCATGGTAGGAGAGAAAGGCGTCCGCCGTGGCCGAGGTGTCGGCGCAATAGACGAAGCCTACGGGCGCCATGGGCTCGCCGCCCTTGCCCTCGGCCCGGAGCCGGCGTGCCGCCTCCAGAAGGGGCGCCAGATCCTTGCCGAAACGCTTCTGATAGTCGGCCGCCGCGTAGTCCTCGCTCCAGGTCTGGGGGGCGACCAGGATGACGGCGGACAGGGGTGCATCGGGGTGCCCGGCGGCGAAGCGGGCGACCTGATTGCCGCCGCGGGAGTGTCCCAGCAGGGCGAGCTGCTTAACCCCCTGGGACTGGAGCCACCCCAGCCAGGCCCCGATCTCGTCCACGGCGTCGGTGTGCCGATGGGTGTGGGGGGTTGCGCAGTCGTACATGCCCTGCCGCTTGTCGAGCCCCAGGCTCAGGGTCATGGACAGGGAGCTGATGCCCCGGTCGTTCAGGACGGACTGCAGGGTCTCCATGATCTCCATGCGGCCATGGGCCAGGGTGCCGTGGGTCATCAGGACCACGGGGCCCTGCTGCCAATCGTCGCCGGCGGTCTCCAGGTTGGCGTTGAGGGTCAGACCCCCATGGGCGAGGGTGACCTCCTCGGCGATGGCGGCGGTCGCGGCGAAGGCAAGGGCAAGGGCAAGAGCGAACCCGAGACGGGCCTTGTTCGGGGATATCTTCATGGGATGGTCTCCGTGGGAGGGATTAATCGATCGGGGGTACAGTGGATGCTGTTCAGTCGCGCGGTGTGCTCGACTCCGGGAGGCGCTGGATCAGCTCGATGGAGATGGCCCCGCTCCGCAGGGTCCAGCTCGCGAGTCCGGTCTCTGGATCGACCCGCGGTGACGGCTCAACCGCCATCCCACCAGCCACCAGCTCCGAGGCGGCGAGCGCGGAGGCCGAGGCTAGGCCGATTCTGTAGCGCACTCGTTTCACGCGTGTCTGTCCCCCTTGAGTAAGCCGTCGATGTCGCTGGGCCATGGTATCCCTTTGCGGCTCAGGCGCGGCCCCTGAGCGAGCAGGAGCACGGTCACCGACAGATCGGGCCGGCGCTTGCCGCCTTGGGTCTCGGCCTCCGCCCCGGCTCAGCCCGCGACTAGGGC
>JBGSUY010000460.1:0-2917 GCA_041753195.1 Chromatiaceae bacterium | reverse complement strand
GCCGAAGGCACGCCGCTCGATTGGACCACCAACGCCTGGCCCGCGGACTGGGGCGCCCGGCGGACCGTGGCGCGGGACGGCTACGGGGAGGAGCCCCTGAACACCTGGGGCCACCATTACTGGATGCTGGATGCGGACCTGGACTGCTCGCGCACCCTGGATGGCTGGTTCGAGGTCAAGTCCTACATCGCCAAGGGCCCCGGCTGGGAGCCCGACATCGCCCAGCCCGGCGCCCCTTGGGCCTCCGGCAACCACTTCGCCCGCTGCGGCTGGCTCAACGTCTTCGCCAGCGGTGAGGCCGAGCCCGTCGAGCAGCGGGAGTTGGCGCCATAGGACGGTGTAGGCGTAAGGAATGAATGGGGCCGAGTTGGAGAGAAGGGCTTGCTACTGAGCGCGGTCTGACAACGCCGCTCGCCATTCCGGACTTCGTGGTGTAGAACCGTCATCTTCACACCCGGTCCCCGGGAGCCTGCCATGAGCGCCGCCGATCCAAAGGCCCGCGGCCTAACCGACCTGAGCGAGGAGAACGACGACGCCGCGCCCGCCATCGACCCCACCACGCGGGAAGTACTCCAGTCATTCAAGGCGATCGTGACCGAGAAGTATGGGGGCCGCCTGGGCTCGCTGTACCTTTTCGGTTCCCGGGCTCGGGGTGACCACCGACCCGACAGCGACCTGGACGTCGCGGTCTTTCTCGACCAGGCTCCGGACTCCATCGCGGAGCAATTCGACCTGATTGAGCGCGGCTACGATATCGTTCTTTCCACCGGGGTCAACATACAGCCTTGGGTTTTCGACCAGGCGAGCCGGACCGATCCTGCCTACCATCGCGCCTCGCACCTCGTCAGCACTATTCGACGCGAGGGTATTCGCCTGTGATCGATGCGCTTATGGCCAATGCCCGGCAGGCGTTGGTCACGGCGGAGCGCGACCTCACTAGCGGCGTCCCGGACGCCGCAGCCAACCGCTGCTACTACGCCGTCTTCCATGCCGCCTGGGCGATGTTCGCCGCGCATGGTCTGGAGAAGCCGAAGACGCACAGTGGCCTGATCGCCGAGTTTGGCCAGCGGTTCGTGAAGAACGGACCTTTCGGCCGCGACATCGGTGCATCCCCGAGACCGCCCCCTCGTCGTTCCTCTCCTCGCGAATGCGCGATCAGGCCATGGGCTGGATGGTCCTGGGTCCGGTTGGGGTGCCGAGGATCAGCACGTCGGCGTGGCGCAGGGCAAAGATGCCCACGGTGACCACCCCGGCGATGTTGTTGATCTGCTGCTCGAGCCGGGCGGGCTCCGTGATCTGAAGATTCTGGACGTCCAGAATCAGGTTGCCGTTGTCGGTGATGAAACCCTCGCGCCACACCGGGGTGCCGCCGAGCTTCACCAGCTCCCGGGCCACGTAGCTGCGGGCCATGGGGATCACCTCCACCGGCAGGGGGAAGCGCCCCAGCACCTCCACCAGCTTGGTCTCGTCGGCGATGCAGACGAAGCGTTGGCTGGCCGCGGCGACGATCTTCTCCCGGGTAAGCGCTCCGCCGCCGCCCTTGATGAGCTCGAGGTTGGCATTGGACTCGTCCGCTCCGTCCACGTAGAGAGACAGCTCACCGACGGCGTTGAGGTCGTAGACCGGGATGCCGTGGCCCTGCATGCGCTGGGTCGAGGCTTGTGAGCTGGAGACCGCCCCGTCGATGCGCCCCTTGATCTTGGCCAGCGCGTCGATGAAGTGGTTGACGGTGGAGCCGGTGCCGACCCCGATGATGCCCCCCTCCACATAGGCGATCGCCGCCTCGGCGGCCTGGCGCTTCATCTCGTCCTGGTTCATCGCATGCCCTCCTGATTCTGTTGATTGACCGGCGCTATGATATACCCCGCTTGCGGGACCCGGGTTCCGGCCGAGCTCGTCCCTGCGACTCTCGCCTTGGCCTTTGGCCCTTGGCCCTCACCACTCTCTTCAGGTCCCGAATGCCGGATTCCTACATCGAACGGATCTTGAAGGCGCGCGTCTACGACGTGGCAAAGGTCACGCCCCTGACCCTGGCCCATCAGCTCTCCGCGCGCGTTGCCAACCAGGTCTATCTGAAGCGCGAGGACCTGCAGCCGGTCTTCTCCTTCAAGCTACGGGGCGCTTACAACAAGCTGATGCATCTGGACCCCGAGATCCGTGCCCGGGGTGTGATCGCGGCCAGCGCCGGTAACCATGCCCAGGGGGTGGCCCTGGGGGCCGCGCGGCTCGGGGCCCCGGCCACCATCGTCATGCCCCGCACCACGCCGGCCATCAAGGTGCGCTCGGTGCGCGCACTCGGCGGCAAAGCAGTGCTCTATGGCGACTCCTACGACGAGGCCTATGCCCATGCCATGGCGCTGGTGGCGGAGCGGGGGCTGACCTTCCTGCACCCCTTCGACGATCCGGACGTGATCGCCGGCCAAGGGACCATCGGCATGGAGATCCTGCGCCAGCACCCGGAGCCCCCCTATGCCATCTTCGTCCCCGTGGGCGGCGGGGGGCTGATCGCCGGGATCGCCGCCTATGTGAAGTGGCTGATGCCGGCGGTGCGCATCATCGGGGTGGAGCCCGAGGAGGCCCCTACCCTGCACGCGGCCCTGGCGGCGGGCAAGCGGGTGGAGCTGGAGCAGGTGGGGCTATTCGCCGATGGGGTGGCGGTGCGCCTCATCGGCCGTGAGACCTTCCGCATCGCCCGCCAACGGGTGGACGAGGTGGTGCTGGTCAGCACCGACGAGATCTGCGCCGCCGTGAAGGACATCTTCGACGACACTAGGGGCATCGCCGAGCCCGCGGGGGCCTTAAGCGTCGCGGGCCTCAAGCGCTACGTGGAGCGCACCGGGATCCGGGGCGAGCACTTGGTGGCCATCGAGAGCGGGGCCAACGTCAACTTCGATCGGCTGCGCCACATCGCCGAGCG
>JBGSUY010000459.1:0-5757 GCA_041753195.1 Chromatiaceae bacterium | reverse complement strand
CAGGAGCTGCCGGAGCTAAAGGTAGAAATCCACCAGGCGACAAGCTACGAGCAGGCCCGGCGTTTTTTACAAGAGCGGCCGGCCGAGGCGAGAGCGGCAACCTGGCGCTGCAGGGCAATCAGGTCATGGCGCAGGCGCTTGTTCTCCCGGCGGGCCTCCTGGAGCCGATCCTGCAGCGTGCGCAGCTCACTGCGGGTGGGCATGTTCAGGGCGCCCAGGGACTCGTCCACCAGCACCGACATGCGCCGCTTGAGCGCCATCTGGGCATTGATCAGATGGCCGTGGATCTGGGCGTACTCGGGGGTGATGACCTCGTCCGCGTAGACCTCCTCGCAGCAGCGCACCCAGTTGTCGTAGATGGCCCGGGCGGAGTCGATGCTCTTGCCGCTGTCAACGACGCCCTGCAGGTAGCCGCGCATGCGCTCCACGGACTTGACGCCGAGCTTGGAGTAGAAGCCCAGGTATTCCTGCAGGGCCTTCTGGTAGTCCAGGGTGCGCCGCATCAGGTCCTGATACTGGCTCTGCTCCTCACGTGTGTAGCCAAGGCCGGGGGCCGAGAGCACCCGGTCCACGTGTCCCCGGACTGGATCGTGGGGCATATTGCGCAGCAGATCCCCGGGGATGGGGGACATGGAAGACATCATGCGCTGCCAGTTGTCGTAGGGCAGCTCCCAGAAGGCCATCATGCGGTGTAGGGCGTCGCCGCTGTCGTCCATACTGCCCATGAAGCGGCCCTGCAGGTCCTCCAGGGTCTTGGTCACGGACAACCAACCGTCCGCTCCGGCCCCACCCCCGGAACCGGGGATAAAGGTCTCCGCCATGCGGAAGAAGACCTTGCCCTGCTCCATCATCCGCTCCATGAAATCCTTGGCGGCGTCCGGGGTGGCCGGCGACAGCGCCTTCCACCAATGGTCCAGGGCCGACTCCCAGGGTTTCGTGGCGTCGCCGCCCGCGGCGCCCATCGCCTTGCGGCTCATGTCGGTCCAACTGTCCCAATACTTGCGCTGGATCTCCAGCCAGTCGTCTGAAAACAGCCCTTCTTTGGTCGCCTTCTGACTCATCTTCTGACCTCCTCGGGTGTGGGTGGAAAAAAGCTAACACGTAAAATTGTGCACTGCAACAAAGTCCGCTATAGTTCGGTTCGAGGAGGATCAGACGGAGCTATCAAGCCCCGCGGTCGGACCGTCGCGGCGTCCCAGCGCTTGGGCCCCGCGGCCCAGTTTCGTTCCCCCCTGGCGGGGCGACCAGCCCGCGATCCTCCCTTTGCGACCAACACCACCCATGCAAAGGGGCAGAGAACATCCATGAGCGACAACATCGTGATCGTCGCCGCGGCCCGAACCGCGGTCGGCAGCTTCGGCGGCAGCCTTTCCTCACTCTCGGCGACCGACCTCGGGGTCACCGTACTCAAGGCGCTCCTTGAGCGCACCGGTGTGCAACCGGGCCAGATCGATGAGGTCATCCTCGGCCAGGTGCTCACCGCCGGCACCGGCCAGAACCCTGCCCGCCAGACCGTCATCAAGGCCGGTCTGCCCCACACCGTGCCGGCCATGACTATCAACAAGGTGTGCGGCAGTGGGCTCAAGGCCGTGCATCTGGCGATGCAGGCGGTGGCCTGCGGCGATGCGGAGATCGTAATCGCGGGCGGTCAGGAGAGCATGAGCCAGTCCCCCCACGCCCTGCCGCGCTCCCGGGACGGTCAGCGCATGGGCGACTGGAAGCTGGTGGATACCATGTTGGTGGATGGCCTGATCGACGCCTTCCACCAGATCCACATGGGGGTCACCGCCGAGAACATCGCCAAGCAATATCAGTTGACCCGGGAGGCCCAGGACGCCTTCGCCGCCGCCTCTCAACAAAAGGCCGAGGCGGCCATCAAGTCCGGGCGCTTCAAAGACGAGATAGTCCCGGTTAGCATCCCCCAGCGCAAGGGTGATCCCGTGCTCTTCGCCCAGGACGAGTTCCCCCGTGCCGGCACCACCGCGGAGACCCTAGGGAAGCTGCGGCCCGCCTTCGACAAGGAGGGCACCGTGACCGCCGGCAATGCCTCGGGGCTCAACGATGGGGCCGCGATGGTGATGGTCATGAAGGAGTCCAAGGCCAAGGAGCTCGGGCTCACCCCCATGGCCCGGCTGGTGGCCTTCTCATCCGCCGGGGTCGACCCGGCCATCATGGGGACGGGCCCCATCCCTGCCTCCACGGATTGTCTCAGGAAGGCCGGCTGGGCCCCGGGTGACCTGGACCTGGTCGAGGCCAACGAGGCCTTCGCCGCTCAGGCCATGTCGGTCAACCAGGAGATGGGCTGGGACCTGAGCAAGGTGAACGTCAACGGCGGGGCCATCTCTATCGGGCACCCCATTGGCGCCTCCGGTGCCCGGGTTTTCGTAACCCTGCTCCATGAGATGCAGAAGCGCGATGCCAAGAAGGGGCTGGCCACCCTGTGTATCGGCGGCGGTCAGGGCGTGGCCCTGGCAGTGGAGCGTTAGGAAGTCGCGAGTGGCGAGTCGCGAGGGCCGAGTCGATCGGACCCCGCGGCTCTGCTCGCCGCGAGGGTCTTGGGGAAGTTTGCGGAGGGGGCCATGACGAGCGAGCGCATCATCAAGAAATATCCGAATCGGCGTCTCTACGACACCGAAGTCAGCCGCTATATCACCCTGGCGGACGTCCGCGCGCTGGTCATGAGCTGCACCCCCTTCCGGGTGCTGGACTCCGCCAACGACGCGGACATCACCCGCTCCATCCTGCTCCAGATCATGCTGGAGGAGGAGACGGGCGGGGAACCCCTGTTCAGCGCCACCATGCTGGCCCAGATCATCCGCTTCTACGGCGGCACCCTCCATGGGGTCTTCGCCCACTACATGGAGAACGCCCTGGATCTCTTCGCCAAACAGCAGAAACAGATCGCCGAGACCTGGGGGGAGAACCCATTTGAGGCCATGACCCGCATGACTCAGCGCAATGTGGAGCTGTGGTCCGACATGCAGAAGGATTTCATGCGTGCGACGGGATTCGGCGTCGGGGGGCAGCGCGAACCCAAGGACGAGGACGAAAAGACCCCCTGAGGCGCGGGCGGTTCGATTCCCGATTCCCCTCGCGCCATCCCTACAGGTCCGACTTCAGTCCGACTGCGATCCGTCAGGCGGCCCCAGCGCCGCCGTCGGGTTGAAGCCCGACCCACACACCGACAGCCCGCGAATCCCTCCGCGACCTATACAGATCATTGCGAAATCCAGTATTGACAAGGTCCCATCAAGCCGTTATTGTGCACTGCAACAATTGCTGCACTGCACAATCCTGAAGGAGACTTCCCATGACCACCGTCAACGACACCATGAACACCGTCAACGAGATGACCAACAAGGGCTTCGAGCGCATGACCAGCCTCGGCGAGCTCAACCTCAAGATCTACGAGCGCGTCGCCGCCCGCCAGATGGACGCCATGAACCTCTTCATGGAGCACGGGATCCGTGCCATGAAGCTGGCCACCGAGTCCAAGGGCTACAACGAGTTTTTCAAGGGCCAGGTTGACGCCGCCAAGGAGCTGAGCGAGCGCCTCATGACCGAGTCCAAGACCAACATGAGCCTGGCCGGCGAGGTGCGCGACGACTATCGCCATTGGTTCGAGAAGAACCTGGCCGAGGTCAGCGCCGATCTGCGCAAGGGCGTGCCGACCGCCGCCTGAGACTGGACTCTGATCCCGCGCGGTCCAGGGACGGACTGCCTTGGGGCGACGGAGGCCCCTCGACCCGGCCGCGACCCAAAGCGGCCCTAACCCTAGCGAAACGAAAACCCAAACGAAAACTGAGACCTGGAGGATAGAGACAATGGCAAGAGTGGCACTCGTTACCGGCGGCATCGGCGGCATCGGCACCGCCATCTGCAACCGCTTGGCGAAGGATGGCTGCACCGTGATCGCCAATCATCACCCGTCCGAGGCCGCGGCCGCGGAGACCTGGAAGGCTGAGCGTGCCGCCGAGGGCGTCTCGGTAGACACCATCGCCGCCGACGTGGCCTCCTTCGAGGACAGCGCCCGTATGATCTCAGAGATCACGGCCAAGCACGGCCCCGTGGACATCCTGGTGAACTGCGCCGGCATCACCCGGGACAAGACCTTCAAGAAGATGGAGCCCGCCCAGTGGGAGGCGGTGATCAACGTCAACCTGAACAGTGTCTTCAACGCGACCCGCCCCGTGTGGGAGGGTATGTTGGAGCGGGGTTGGGGGCGTATCGTCAACATCTCGTCCGTGAACGGCCAGCGCGGCCAGTTCGGCCAGGCCAACTACTCCGCCGCCAAGGCCGGCATGCACGGCTTCACCATGGCCCTGGCCCAGGAGGGTGCGGCCAAGGGCGTGACCGTCAACACCGTCTCCCCCGGTTATGTGGAGACCGCGATGACCCTGGCCATGGACGAGAACGTGCGCAACGCCATCATCGGAACCGTCCCCATGCGGCGGATGGGCCTGCCGGCGGAGATCGCCTCCGCGGTGGCCTTCCTGGCCGCCGACGAGAACGGCTATGTGACCGGCGCCAACCTGCCGGTCAACGGCGGTCTCTTCATGCATTGAGCGCGGGGGCGACCACAAGAACGAGACCTCGCCCCAGGACCTCGACCGAGTCCTCCTCGTCTCTCAACCTGAGACGTTCCAGCCCGGCTCCCGCCGGGCTTTTTTTTGACCTCGGCTACTGTCAGGGCGCGAAGCCGTGCTCAGCCAGGAGCTCCAGGGTGACTCCGCTTACGCCGGGCTGGGCGGCCTTGTCCCCGAGTAGCAGGCGCTCCAGGTAGCGGGCGATGAGGTCCACCTCCAGGTTGACCCGGGTGCCGGCCTGGTAGTGGACGATGATGGTCTCATCCAGGGTGTGGGGGACTACGTTGAGGTCGAAGCAGGCACCGTCCACCGCATTCACGGTCAGACTCACCCCATCCACGCAGATGGAGCCCTTGTGGGCGATGTAGCGGGCCAGCCCGGCCGGGGCCTCGATCCGCAAGCGCCAGGAGCGGGCATCCTCCCGCCGCTCCAGGACCCGTCCGACCCCGTCCACATGGCCGCTGACCAGGTGACCGCCCAGCGGCGTGGAGAGGGTCAGGGCCTTCTCCAAATTCACCGAACTGCCCGGGGCCAGATCTCCCAGGGTGGTGAGCGACAGGGTCTCCCGGGAGCAGTCCGCCGAGAATGCGCTTGAACTTAGGTCCACGGCGGTGAGACAGACCCCATTGACGGCGATGCTGTCCCCCATGGCCACGTCCGCCATGGGGAGCTTGCCGGTGGCGATGGTCAGGCGCACGTCCCCGCCGCGGGGCTCCAGGCGGCGCAGTGTGCCGACGGATTGAATGATTCCGGTGAACATGAGCTGAGTGGCGAGTGGCGAGTGGCGATAAGTGAGATGGGGGCATCAAAGCCTAGAGGGGCGCAGGCGAAGGCGCAGGTCGGGGCCGATGCGGCGCACCTCGTCGATGGTGAGTGGGATTCGATGCTCCATGCGGGTGAGGCCCGGGAGCTGGAAGAGCCCCCGGGCCTCGTCACCCATAAGGTGCGGGGCGAAATAGAGGATCAGCTCGTCGATCAGGCCGCTGGTGAGCGCCGCCCCGGCGAGGGTAGGGCCGGCCTCCAGAAGGACCTCGTTGACCTCCTGCTCGGCCAGCCAGCTAAAGAGAGCCTCCAGGTGGACCCGGCCCCGGTTCTCCGGGAACGCCTGCACCCGGGCGCCGGCCGCGCGCAGCGTCTCGACACCGGCGGGATTCGCCCCCTCCAGACAGGC
>JBGSUY010000458.1:0-9550 GCA_041753195.1 Chromatiaceae bacterium | reverse complement strand
CCGGCTCGCGCGCGTCGATCCGGAGTCCGCCGCCCGGATCCATCCCCGGGATCCCCAGCGCATCCAGCGCGCGCTGGAGGTCCATGTGGTCACGGGCGAGCCCATGAGCGACCTGATCCGAGCCGGCGCCCAGGGCCCGCCGCCCTACCGTCTGCTCAAGCTGGTGCGGGCGCCGGAGGACCGCCAGGTCCTCCATGGGCGCATCGAGCGGCGCTTCGCGGCCATGCTCGACCAGGGCCTAGTCGGCGAGGTCGAGTCACTGTGGGCGCGGTGGGATCTCAACGCGGACCTGCCCTCCATGCGTTGTGTGGGCTACCGGCAGGTCTTGAAATATCTGCTCGGCGAGTACAGCTTCGAGGAGATGGCGCTCCGTGCCCTCTTTGCCACCCGCCAGTTGGCCAAGCGGCAATTCACCTGGTTGCGGGCGGAGGCCGGGGCTCATTGGATTGGGGATGCGCCGTCGCCGCTCGACGGCGCCCTGGGGCTGATCCGCGAGGCCTGGAAGGCGCCGGGATGAGCGGGGGTAGAGTATTCTCTTTACGAGTATCCGCGCTGTAGGCGCTCCAAATGTGCATCTCCCTCCGGGAGTGGGCCTGGGTGAGGAAAGCCCTGGATTCCGTACGATTTTTCATGGTCCGGGGCGACACCGGTCTCATGAAGGTCTAGGCTCCGGCCCGGATCAGACTCAGCTGTCACCCGGGTGGTGGAAAACCGCAATGGTACGGCGGCGGGTAATCGGCGACACTAGTTGCCGGGATTGGGTGGATCGGCGCGTCCCGGCTGTCCTCCACCTGCGAAGTGGCGCGGCGTTACCGTCTTTGGGGTACCGGCCAGTGATTCGAGCCGGGCATCTTTGCTTGTCATGACTACAACAAGGAGTCAAACCATGTCTAAGGGTCAAAGTCTCCAGGACCCCTTCCTCAACGCCCTTCGAAAAGAACGCATTCCGGTGTCCATCTTCCTGGTCAACGGCATCAAGCTCCAGGGCCAGATTGAGTCGTTCGACCAGTTCGTGGTGCTGCTGAAGAACAACGTCAGCCAGATGATCTACAAGCACGCCATCTCAACCGTGGTACCCGCACGCAACGTGAAGCTGCCCGTCGCGAGTGATGAGCCCGCGGATCCGGGGAACGACTGATCTTTCGTAAACCCGAAGCCAGTGGGCAGGGGCCTGGGGCGCATCGCGTGAGCGACCGCTGGTCGCGGGCCGCTCTGAGTAGCGCCTGTGTTTGAGCGCCCGGACGCGGGTGAGCGTGCCGTACTGGTCCATCTTGACCTGGGGGGGCCGGCCGAGGCGGATGAGCGGGAGGAATTTCGGCTCCTGGCCGCTGCCGCTGGTGCCCAGGTCGCGGCCGAGTTGGGCGGGTCCCGGGCCGTGCCTGATCCCAGGCTCTTCATCGGCAGCGGTAAGGCCGAGGAGCTTAGGGGCCTGGTGCTGGCCGCCGGTGCCGAGCTTGTCATCTTCAACCACCCGCTCTCCCCGGCCCAGGAACGGAACCTGGAGCGCTTGCTCCAATGCCGGGTGGTCGACCGCACCGGCCTGATCCTGGATATCTTCGCCCAGCGGGCACGTTCCTTCGAGGGCAAGCTTCAGGTGGAGCTCGCCCAGTTGCGCCACCTCTCCACCCGACTGGTGCGCGGTTGGACTCACCTGGAGCGCCAGAAGGGCGGCATCGGTCTGCGGGGACCCGGCGAGACCCAGCTCGAGACGGATCGGCGCCTGCTGGGTAAGCGCATCGCGGTGCTTAACCAGCGGCTTGACCGTATCGAGTCCCAGCGGGCCCAGGGGCGCCGGGCACGGGCCAAGGCAGAGCTGCCGGTGGTGTCCCTGGTGGGCTATACCAACGCGGGCAAGTCCACCCTGTTCAACCGGCTGACGGACGCGGGCGTCCTGGAGGCCGACCGGCTCTTCGCCACCCTGGACCCGACCTTGCGGCGCCTCAAGCTGCCCCAGGGGGGGCGGGCGTTGCTGGCCGATACGGTCGGCTTCGTCAGCAATCTCCCCCATGAGTTGGTCGCGGCCTTCCGCTCGACCCTGGAGGAAACACGCAATGCCGCCCTGTTACTGCATGTCGTGGACGGGGCCGCCCCCCACCGGGCGCGGCTGATCGCCGACGTGGAGTCGGTGCTGCGGGCGATCGGTAGCGCCGAGATCCCGCGTATCGAGGTCTGGAACAAGCTCGATCTGTTGGCCGGCGAGCAGGCCCGCCTGGAGCGCGACGCAGAAGGTCTCCCCACCCGGGTGTGGCTGTCCGCCCATCGGGGCGACGGGATCGACCTGTTGCGTCAGGCGATCGCCGAGCGCATCGGCGACAGCCGGGTGCGACGATCGCTGCGGCTGGCGCCGAGCGAGGGTCGGCTGCGGGCCTGGATCTTCGACCATGCCACGGTGCTCCAGGACCGAGCGGCCGACGGCGGGGGCTGGGACCTGGACCTCCTGATCAGCCCGGTGGACCTGGATCGGCTGGCCGCGCGGGATCCCGCGCTCGGCGCCCGGTTGCAGGCCTCCGCTTGACAAGCGTTGGGGATCAGCGACACGCCGTTCAGGACTGGGGTCTTGCGGTAGCCCGGGTGCCCGGCCATGGCTCGCGCCGCCTCCGATCGGTTTGCCCCATGCGTCACCTGTCCCTACAATTCACGGTCTTGTCGCCGGCCGACCACGCGCGTCCTTGCTTGATATGATTTGAACGCGGCGGCATGTACCACCCACACGGTGACGGGCCGAGGCGCTTGGGCCTCCGGGCCGCTCGATCCGGCGGCAGGCAGGGCCGGAAGGCGCCTACCCCCGTGCTCCTCTGTTTCGCAAACGACCACAGGTAGAGTAGTTATGGCTTGGAACGAGCCAGGCGGCGGCAACAAAGATCCCTGGAGCGGGAAGGGTGGGGGCGACCAAGGCCCGCCCGACCTCGACGAGGTGGTACGCAAGCTCCAAGAACGCCTCGGGTCGCTCTTCGGGGGCAAGAAGTCGTCCGGTAACGGGTCCTCCGGGGGATCCGGAGGGTCCGGCGGTGGGGGAGGTGGCTTTGGGTTCCCCACCGGGGGCCTGAGCCCCCGCACCCTGGGCATCGCCGGTGGCATCCTGTTCGTACTCTGGCTGGCCTCCGGGATCTATATCGTCGGGCCGGCGGAGCGCGGTGTGGTGATGCGCTTCGGCAAGTATGTCGATACGACCGACCCGGGCCCGCATTGGCGCATCCCTTACCCGGTGGAGTCGGTGACCACCGTCAACGTGGACGAGGTCGCGACCTTCAGCCACCAGGCCGCCATGCTCACCAAGGACGAAAACATTGTGGATATGGAGTTGACCGTGCAGTCCCGTATCCAGGATGCGGCGGATTTCCTCTTCCAGGACCAGGATCCCAACCGGACGCTGCGAGACGCCACCGAGACGGTGGTACGCAAGACCATCGGCGGCAGCCGGCTCGACTTCATCCTGACCGAGGGGCGTGGTGCCATCTCGACCACCATCCAGGAGCGCGTCCAGGCCCTGATGGATCAATACAGGACGGGTCTGCTGGTCACGTCCGTCAACATGCAGCCCGCCAAACCCCCGGAGCAGGTCAAAGAGGCCTTCGACGACGCCATCAAGGCGCGCGAGGACAAGGAGCGTTCGGAGAACAAGGCCGAGGCCTACTCGAATCAGATCCTGCCGCAGGCCCGCGGCGAGGCGGCCCGGATCCTGGCCGACGCCAAGGCCTACCGCGACAAGGTGATCGCGGAATCCGAGGGTGAGGCGGCCCGTTTCTCCGCCGTCCTCGCGGAGTACGCGAAGGCCCCGGAGGTGACCCGTCAGCGTCTCTACCTCGACACCATGGAGCAGGTGCTGGGGGACAGCAATAAGGTGATGCTCGATGTGGGGGAAGGCGGCAATAGTCTCCTCTATCTCCCGGTCGACCAACTGATCAAGCCGCGGCAGGGGGCCAGCGATACGCCCTCAGCCCCCCCGACCGTGATGCCCATGCCACCCGACACCCGTCAGGGGGCGGTGCGGCCGGTGGATCGCGAGCGGAGGACCCGATGATGAGCCAATACAAGCACTTCCTGCCCGCGGGGATTGCCCTCCTGGCGATCCTCATCTATGCGTCGACCTTCGTGGTCAACGAGTACGAGACGGCCATCAAGCTGAGACTGGGCGAGATCGTGGCCAGTGACTACAAGCCCGGCCTCCACTTCAAGGTGCCGATACTGCACGACATCAAGACGTTCGACCGGCGCATACAGACCCTGGACTCGCCACCACAGCGCTTCCTAACCATCGAGAAGAAGGATGTGATCGTCGACTCCTACGCCAAGTGGCGGATCGCGAATCCTTCCCAGTACTTCCGTTCCACCGGTGGCAACCTGGGGCGGACCTCGCGGCTGCTCTCCGAGCGTATCAACACCAGCCTGCGCGACGAATTCGGTAAGCGCACCATCCAGGAGGTGGTCTCGGAGGACCGCACGGAGTTGATGGCCCAACTCGCCCGGGAGATCGACCTCAAGGTCAACGAGATCGGGGTCGAAGTGATCGACGTGCGGGTCAAGAAGATCGACCTGCCCCCGGAGGTCAGCGAGTCCGTCTATTCGCGCATGCGCGCCGAGCGGGAACGGGTGGCCAGGGACCTGCGCGCCAAGGGCAACGAGGCGGCGGAGCGCATCCAGGCGGACGCGGACCGCCAGCGCACCGTGGCCCTGGCGGATGCCTACAAGGAGTCCGAGCAATTCCGCGGCGAGGGCGATGCCAAGGCCGCCGAGATCTATGCCAAGGCCTACGGCGAGGATCCGGACTTCTACGCCTTTTATCGCAGCCTCAACGCCTATCGCAGTGCCTTCGGCGGCGGCAGTGACATAATGGTGCTCAAGCCCGACTCCGAGTTCTTCCAGTATTTTCGCAATCAAGCGGGCGACTGACCGACCCCCCAGGTGATTCCCGCCGCTCCAAAGGCGGAGCGGCGGGGTGCCCCCACAACCGTGCGCTCCAAAGCCCCGCGCGCGCCAAATCGCCTGGAAAGCGCCTGAGGGTTGGACAAACAGAACCAGGTCTGAAACACTTCGCGCCCTTGAGTAGAGCGCCTAGGGCCCTTCGAGTCCAGGGTCCTGGAAGTCGCCCCTGGATCTGGCCGGGTTTGGAATTCTGGTGCGAGATCTCCTCGTCGCAACCGCGCTCTTACTGGTGATCGAGGGCATCTGGCCTTTCTTGAGCCCAGGGAGCTTTAGGCGCGCCCTCGCCCAGGTCTCCTCGGAGGGCGACAGGCCTCTGCGGATGGCCGGATTGATCAGCATGGCGGGCGGTGTCGGCCTCCTGTACTGGGTAAACTGAACCGATGGCGATGGACGAAGACCGCTGGCTGCTGCCGGCCGGGATCGAAGAGGTTCTGCCGCCCCGGGCCCAGGTCATGGAGTCCCTGCGGCGGGCCCTCTTGGACCTGTATCGCTCTTGGGGTTACGAGTTGGTGATCCCGCCCTTCGTCGATTTCCTGGATTCGCTCCTGACGGGGACCGGGCGAGATCTCGATCTCCAGACCTTCAAGCTGACGGATCAGGTGACGGGGCGGCTACTGGGGGTGCGGGCGGACATGACGCCTCAGGTGGCGCGGATGGACGCGCACCAGTTGCGCCGGGAGACCCCGACGCGCCTGTGTTATCTGGGGACCGTCCTGCACACCCGGGCCGACGGTTTTGCCGGGACCCGCAGCCCCTTTCAGATCGGGGCCGAGATCTACGGCCACGGGGGGATCGAGAGCGACCTCGAGATCCTGCGCCTGATCCTCCTGACCCTGCGCACCGCGGGCATCGGGACCTGCTATCTGGATCTCGGTCACGTCGGCATCTTCCGAGGGCTGGCGCGCCAGGCAGGGCTCGATGGGCCGCGGGAGCTCGCACTCTTCGATGCCCTACAGCGCAAGGCGGTCCCGGAGATCGAGGAGCAAGTCGCCGGGCTAGGGTTGGATCTCAAGCTCGCGAACATGCTGATCGCACTGGCGGAGCTGAACGGTGACGACGCCCTGGAGCGGGCGGCCCAGGTGCTGCGGGGTGCGGATGCCCCGGTTCATGAGGCCCTGGATTATCTGCGCCGCCTGGCCGATGCACTCCATGAATTCCTGCCCGAGGTCTCGGTCCACTACGACCTGGCGGAGCTGCGCGGTTACCGCTACAAGACGGGCGCCGTGTTCGCCGCCTTCGTCCCCGGCTGGGGGCTCGAGATCGCGCGCGGCGGGCGCTACGACGACATCGGCAGCGTCTTCGGCCGGGCCCGGCAGGCGGTCGGGTTCAGCGCGGACCTCAAGGGCCTGCTGCGGCTCGGTTCCGGGCTCGATGAGCGCTACCGGGAGGAGCCGGCGGTCTATGCCCCTTGGTCCTCCGAGCCGAAATTGCTGGCCGCGATCGAGGACCTGCGTCGGTCTGGGCGCCGGGTGATCTCGGCATTGCCGGGGGCGGAGGTGAGCCCGCGCGGTCTCGGCTGTGATCAGCGCCTGGTGCCAGGGGCCGCGGGTTGGGAATTGCAAACGATCGGTGAGGGGTAGGAATCGCTGCGATGGGCAAGAACGTGGTTGTAATCGGCACCCAGTGGGGCGACGAGGGTAAGGGTAAGGTGGTCGACCTCTTGACGGACCGTGCGGCCGCCGTGGTGCGTTTTCAGGGAGGGCACAACGCGGGTCACACCCTGGTGATCGACGGGGTCAAGACGATCCTGCACCTGGTTCCTTCGGGTGTCCTGCGCGGCGGCGTCCGTTGCCTGATCGGAAACGGGGTGGTGCTCTCCCCGGCCGCCCTATTGGAGGAGATGGGGATGCTGGAGCGCTCCGGGGTGCCGGTGCGCGAGCGTCTCGGTATCAGCGCCGCCTGCCCCCTGATCCTGCCGTACCACGTCGCCCTGGACCATGCCCGGGAGCGCGCCCGGGGGGCCAAGGCGATCGGCACCACCGGCCGCGGGATCGGCCCGGCCTACGAGGATAAGACCTCCCGCCGGGGCATCCGACTGGGTGAGCTGCTGGATGGGGCCCACTTCGCCGAGCGGTTGCGGGAGGTGCTGGATTATCACAACTTCAGTCTGGCCCACTACTTTAAGGCCGAGACCCTGGACTACGGGGCCCTCCTCGAGGAGGCGTTGGGCCAAGCGGAGCAGCTCAGGGGCTTGGTGGTGGACGTCCCCGGCGAGCTGCACGGGTTGCGCGCGGCCGGGGCCGATGTGCTCTTCGAGGGGGCCCAGGGCTCCCTGCTCGACATCGACCACGGTACCTACCCCTACGTGACCTCGTCTAACACAACGGCGGGGGGTGCCTGCAGCGGCAGCGGGGTGGGACCCAAGGACCTGGATTACATTCTGGGGATCGTCAAGGCCTACACCACGCGGGTCGGCGGGGGGCCCTTCCCCACTGAGCTTTTCGATGGGGACGGGGATCGGCTGGGGACGCGCGGCCAGGAGTTCGGGGCCACCACCGGGCGCAAGCGCCGCTGCGGCTGGCTGGATATGGCCGCCCTGCGGCGCGCCTTCGCCGTCAACAGCGTGACGGGTCTGTGTATCACCAAGCTGGATGTGCTGGACGGCATGGAGACCATCAAGGTCTGCACCGCCTATGACCTGGACGGGCAGGAGCTGGCGGTCCCGCCGATCGGGGCCGATGCCCTGGCCCGCTGTGAGCCCGTCTATATGGAGCTTCCGGGCTGGTCCGAGCCAACCCTGGGGGCGACCACCCTGGACGAACTGCCGGCCAATGCCCGCGCCTATCTGGAGACCATCGAGCGTCTCAGTGGCTTGCCGATCGACCTCATTTCCACCGGTCCCGACCGCAACCAGACCCTGGTGCGGCGCCACCCCTTCGAGGCCTGAGGCGGAATCCTCAGGCGCCGGCCATCCCGGGGAGGTTCGGACCCATGGAACCCGCCGTGGTCGATCTGCTCATCGAGGGGGTAGGGCTGATGGTCATCGGCATGACCATCGTCTTCGCCTTCCTGCTGCTCCTGGTGGGGACCTTGTTCCTCATGTCCAGCCTGGTCGCACATCTGGGACCCAAGTCGCAGCCCTTGGAGGCCCTGCCCGGGGGTGAGGCCCGGGAGCCCGGGGCGGGTGACGAGGATCCCCGCCTAGTCGCCGTCATCGCCTCCGCGGTCAGCGAGTACCATCGGCGCCGCCGCCGCCTCTGAGCCGAAGTCGAGCTACCGGGTGGGCATCGGGCCATTTTGAATGGGATCGGCCGCTACACGTCGATTCAGGGGTTTGAGGGGGTGACCCGTCCCGGCCCGAATCGAGCCGGGACTAGGGCGGGCAGCGACGCCGAGCCCTTGGCGCGACCCGCCCGCCGTGCTGGGGGGACGCCACCCAACCAAGACAACGCGAGCCTGGAGCAGGATGAATGCCATGACCGAACCCAAGCCCCTGGGGATCACCGATGTCGTCCTGCGCGACGCCCACCAGTCCCTGCTGGCGACGCGCCTGCGTATCGAGGACATGCTCCCGATCGCCCCCAAGCTGGACCGGGTCGGCTATTGGTCCCTGGAGACCTGGGGCGGGGCGACCTTCGACGCCTGCATCCGTTACCTGGGTGAGGACCCTTGGCAGCGACTGCGCAGCCTCAAGGCGGCCATGCCCAAGACCCCCCAGCAGATGCTGCTGCGGGGTCAGAACCTGCTGGGCTATCGGCACTACGCCGACGACCTGGTGGAGGCCTTCGTGGAGCGGGCGGCCACCAATGGCATCGACGTGTTTCGGATCTTCGATGCCATGAACGACCTGCGGAACCTCCGGTGCGCGGTCAATGCGGCGCTCGCCACCGGCCGCCATGCGCAGGGGACCATGTCGTACACGGTGAGCCCGGTCCATGACCTGGACTACTGGGTGGACATGGGCCGGCGCATTGAGGACCTGGGTTGCCACTCCATCTGTATCAAGGACATGGCGGGTCTGCTCAAGCCCTATGTGGCCGGGGAGCTGGTGGCCCGGCTCAAGGAGCGCTGCGCCATCCCCATCGCCATGCAGAGTCATGCCACCACCGGGATGAGCACCGCCACCATCCTCAAGGCGGTGGAGGCGGGGATCGACCTGGTGGATACCGCCATCTCCTCCATGAGCATGACCTATGGGCACTCGCCCACCGAGTCGGTGGTCGCGATCTTCGAGGGGACGGATCGGCCCACCGGTCTCGATCTGGGCCTGCTGGAGGAGATCGCCGGCTATTTCCGCGAGGTGCGCAAGAAGTATGCGAAGTTTGAGGGGGCCCTGAAGGGGGTGGACTCCCGCATCCTGGTGGCCCAGGTCCCCGGGGGCATGTTGACCAACATGGAAAACCAGCTCCGGGAGCAGGGGGCCAGCGACCGGCTCGATGGGGTCCTGGAGGAGATACCCCGGGTGCGCAAGGACCTGGGCTACATCCCCCTGGTGACCCCGACCTCCCAGATCGTCGGCAGTCAGGCGGTGCTGAATGTCCTGATGGGTGAGCGCTACAAGACCATCACCGGCGAGACCGCGGGGGTCCTCAAGGGCGAGTACGGGGCTACCCCGGCCCCGGTGGACGAGGCCCTGCGGGCCAGGGTCCTTGGAGAGGGGGAGGAGGCCATCACCTGCCGGCCCGCC
>JBGSUY010000457.1:0-2054 GCA_041753195.1 Chromatiaceae bacterium | reverse complement strand
CGACAGCTCAACCGAACACGTCGCCCGAACCGAGCTGCTGGAGCACGGTGCGGGTGCAGGTGTTGTCGGAGAGCGAAGTCTCAGCGTGGCCGCTGATCATGACGCCGATGAAGCGCGCGTTGTCGCCGCTTTCGAGGATCGCTTCGTTGCCTTCGAAGGTGACGGGGCGGGATTTGCTGACGATTTCGTCGACCTTATCGGCCGGGAGACTTTCGAACAGACGCACCTGCTCTAGGAAGAATTTATGCAGATCAAGGTCGTTCATGGCGCCTCCGCGGGAAGCCGACGCGGTCCGCTTCGCAGCTTAGGCGATTGCCGGAGAATCATGTACTGGGTCGCGAAGGATTGTCGTCTGCTTTCAAGGAGTGCCGATGGGAGCAAAGCCAGATGACCTGACTTCGACGAATTTACGCTGAGCCCATTTTCAGCACCAGGCGCAAATTCGTGCGGGGGAAAAGCGTTTCCGTCGCGGTGAGCTCCTCGCAGAGTGTTGCGAGGGCGAGGTCGTTGGCCGCGTTTGCCCCGTGGTGCAGCCGCACCGTCAAGGTTCCCGCCGCGGGTTCCGGCAGCAGATCGGCGTCGGTCGTGTAGAGGGCGCGCAGCAGGCAACGCGCCTCGTCGGGGCGTGCGAGGTGCTCGCGCAAGCTGTTGGCCATGGCCGTTTCGGCGCGGTAGGCGATCATCTTGAGGGTGTCGACGAGGTGCTTGCTCTGGGTGCTGAGCTGGCGAAAGCGTGCCTCCTCGGGCAACTCGTCGATCGGGATGTGGTGAGGCGTGGCCTTGCGCTCGCTCTTGCGGGCCGCGAGC
Organism: Chromatiaceae bacterium; assembly: GCA_041753195.1. Classification (GTDB taxonomy): domain Bacteria; phylum Pseudomonadota; class Gammaproteobacteria; order Chromatiales; family Chromatiaceae; genus Thiodictyon. The sequence continues at coordinate 1,247 of JBGSUY010000457.1, read as the reverse complement.
TCCCGTTGCAGGTCTTCGATCTCCTCTTGCAGCGCCGCCTTGCGGCGTAGGAAGAGCGCCACTGGCTGGGGTTCGATGGGTTCCTGGAGGGCGATGGCACCGAAGTTGGCGCGGCGGCGCCCGAGCTTGCCGGTGAGGGAACGGACCTGCCCGTCGAGGTGGCGGTAGGCGGGGTTGACCACCTGTAGGGGCTCGGAAATCGCCTCGGTGCGATAGTCCGCCAAGCGGTCCAGTCCGTAGTGTTCTCGGGCATACTTGAAGAAGTTTTCCTGCGACCAGCGGGCGAACATGGCCGCGGCTAGGGGGGCCGGGTCGCTGCGGTAGTCGGTGCACAGGATGGCGGTTTGGTGACCGCGTTCGCTGCGCTTGCGCAGCTCCCGAACCCACAGCCCGTTGCTCAGACAGGTCCCCCGCTCTGCCAACTGGAGAGTCACCACCTCCCCGTTGGCGAGGCGCACTGGCGCTCGGGCGAACTCCTCCAATGCCCAGTCCTCTCCGGGGAATTTGTGGTAGGTCAGACAGGCGATGCGCAGCTCCTTCATCCGTCCCAGGAACGCCGGGGAGTAGCCCTCGCGATCGAACACCAGCGTGAAGCGGTGGCGCCGGGGATCGCCCTGGAGGTGCTCCACCGGCAGGTGAGTCGGGAGGCGTTGCTCCAGGCGCGGCACGATCTCCTGCTCGATGACCTGGATCAGTCCCGGGTCGACCGCTTGGTTGACGACGAAGAAGGGCTGGCCGTCCATGGCGTTGACCCAGTAGTCGGTGGTGGCGCGCAGACACAGGCGCTCGCGGGCGACGTAGTGGCGTGGCAGTTGGGTCTGATGGCCATGGTAGACACGGACATGGCCATCGATATAGAGCACCCCGGCCTGCTCGGGCACGGCGGCCATCCAGCGCCCGCACAGCGCCGCACTCCACTGCGCGGGCCGCTCCTCTTGGGCGAGGAGTTGGACCTTGGCGCGCAGGGTGCGCACCTCTGGAATACGATCCAACCCCAGCAGATTACCCCACTCGCCCGGGGCACAGTAGCGCAGCGACTCGATCGTTTCCAACCGCGCCAAGGCCATAAAGACGAGCAGGATCAGCAGGCTGTCGAGGCCGTAGTAGCCCTTTGGCAATTCCAGGTAACGCTCAACCCCGTCGAGCAGGCCCACCGCCAGCAAGGCCGGCAGCGCACACAGCAGCCCGCCGTTGGGCACGTCCAGCGCCGGGGCAAAACGGGGGGCGACCGCGGCGAGCTCGCCAAC
>JBGSUY010000456.1:0-23363 GCA_041753195.1 Chromatiaceae bacterium | reverse complement strand
GCTGGGGCCAAGCGTGCCCTGGTGCTGCCGGTGAGCGTACCTTCCCACTGCAGCCTGATGGTCGCCGCTTCGCAACGTCTCGCCGAGCGGCTGCTCGAGCTGGATCTGCGGCTCCCAAGGGTACCGGTCCTACACAACGTGGACGTGGCCGCGGCCGAGGACCTGGCCGGGCTGCGGCAGCGGTTGGTGAGCCAGCTCTTCCGTCCGGTACGCTGGGTGGAGACGATCCAATCGGTGGCCGCGGCCGGCCTGACCCAGGCCATCGAGTGCGGTCCCGGCAGGGTGCTGGCCGGGCTCAATAAGCGGATCGCGAAGGATCTCGCGACCCTACCGGTCTACGATCCGCAGACCTTGGATGCGGCCCTGGAGGCGACAGGCCATGCTTGAAGGTGAAATCGCGCTGGTCACGGGGGCCTCGCGGGGTATCGGTCGGGCCATCCTTATGGCACTGGCTCGACAGGGGGCGGTAGTCGCCGGCACCGCCACCACCGAAGCCGGCGCCGTGGCCATCGACAAGGCGCTCGAGGAGGCCGGGCACAAGGGTCTCGGCCTGATCCTCAACGTGGCCGACCCGGCCTCGGTGGACGCCGCCCTCGCACGGGTCGGGGAGAGTCTCGGCGCCCCGACCATCCTGGTGAACAACGCCGGGATCACCCGGGACACCTTGCTGATGCGGATGAAAGACGCCGATTGGCAGGCAGTCATCGACACCAACCTGGGCTCCGTCTATCGTCTCTCCAAGGCCTGTCTGCGGAGCATGACCAAGGCACGGCGGGGGCGCATCGTGAGCATCGCCTCGGTGGTCGGGGTCATGGGCAACGCCGGGCAGACCAACTACGCGGCCTCCAAGGCGGGCATGATGGGGTTCACCAAGTCCCTGGCCCGGGAGGTCGGCTCCCGCGGGATCACGGTGAACTGTGTGGCCCCCGGCTTCATCGAGACGGACATGACGCGGGCCCTGGGCGACGCCCAGCGCGACGCCCTGATCGGGTCCATCCCCCTCGCCCGGCTCGGTACCCCGGGGGATGTGGCGGCTGCCGTGCTCTTCCTGGTTTCGCCCTCGGCCGCCTACATCACGGGCGAGACCCTGCACGTCAATGGCGGCATGTATATGGTCTGAGCGCATTGGCCGCGATTCAGACACAGAAAAATCAACTTGTTAGCGGCAGCCTGGGGGAGCAGGTCGGCTTTCATCGCCCCTCGATTGTCACTAGAATACCGCGTGGCCTGAACCGGGCCGCCTATTTCTAATCGGAGGATTGACTCACATGAGCAGCGTTGAAGAGCGGGTTCGGAAGATCGTCGTCGAGCAACTGGGTGTGAAAGAAGAAGAGGTCTCGGCTGAGTCCTCCTTTGTCGACGATCTGGGCGCGGATTCACTCGATACCGTCGAGCTGGTGATGGCGCTGGAAGAGGAGTTCGAGACCGAGATCCCGGACGAAGACGCCGAAAAGATCACCACGGTCCAGCAGGCCATCAATTACATCAACGAGCACATGGGCTGAGGCGGGCTGCTTCGAATCAGGAAGGTCCGCCGCCCGCGGGAAGGGTCTCGCGTGCGGCGCTCGGCCTCCCTGGCCACCCGAGCGAGAGGGATAGGCAATGTCACGTAGACGCGTCGTGGTGACCGGACTGGGCTTAGTGGCCCCAGTGGGCCTGAACGTGAAGTCGTCCTGGGACAACATCCTCGCGGGCAAGAGCGGTATCCAGCCGATCACCCACTTCGACGTCTCCGGCTTCACCACCCGCTTCGGCGGACCCATCTATGGCTTCGACCCGACCGATTATGTGTCGGAAAAGGACGCCAAGAAGATGGACAAGTTTATCCACTACGGCATGGCGGCCGGGTGCCAGGCCATCGCGGATTCCGGCCTGACGATTGATGATTCCAACCGCCGCCGCATCGGGGTGGCCATCGGATCCGGTATCGGCGGCATTACCGGAATCGAGAATAACCACGAGATTTACCGCACCAAGGGGCCGCGTCGTATCTCGCCCTTTTTCGTCCCGGCCAACATCATCAATATGGTCGCGGGGGATCTCTCCATCAAGTTCGGGCTCCAGGGCCCCAACTACTCCATCGTCTCCGCCTGCGCCACCGGCACCCATAACATCGGAGAGGCAGGGCTCATGATCCGTCACGGATATGTGGACGTAATGGTCGCCGGCGGCGCCGAGATGGGTACTTCCCCGGTGGGCCTCGGCGGCTTCGCCGCGGCGCGGGCCCTCTCCACCCGCAATGAGGACCCGGAGCGGGCCAGTCGTCCCTTCGATCGGGATCGGGACGGCTTCGTGCTGAGCGACGGCGCCGGCGTGGTGGTGCTCGAGGAGTATGAGCGGGCGGCAGCGCGGGGTGCGACCATCTACGCGGAGCTGGTCGGTTTCGGTATGAACTCGGATGCCTACCACATGACCTCCCCCTCGGAAGACGGGGCGGGGGCCGCGGAGTGCATGCGTCTCGCCATGGAGGATGCGGGCGTCAATCCCGAGCAGATCCAGTACATCAATGCCCATGGCACCTCCACCCCGGCCGGTGACGCGGCGGAGACCCGGGCGGTCAAGCGAGCCTTCGGGGAACGCGCCTTTCAGGTTGCGGTCAGCTCCACCAAGTCCATGACCGGCCACATGCTCGGGGCCGCCGGGGGCGCCGAGGCCATCTTCAGCATCCTGGCGATCCGCGATCAGGTGGCCCCGCCCACCATCAACTACGAAACCCCCGATCCCGCTTGCGACCTGGACTGCGTGCCCAACACCGCCCGGGAGATGCGGATCGAGTACGCGCTCAGCAACTCCTTCGGTTTCGGCGGTACCAACGGGACCCTGATCTTCCGCCGGCCTTGAGCCTCTGACGGGGTCGCGGAAGGCCTCCTGGCTCGTGTCCGGTCCCGGCGCGCCAATCCGCTGCCTGATCGACGGCGTGTCGGGGCGGCGGATCCCGGTGACTGACCGGGGCTTAAGCTACGGAGACGGCCTGTTCGAGACCCTGCTGATCCACGACGGACGGCCTTGCCAGTGGCGAAGGCACCTGGATCGGCTGGGGCTGGGGTGCCGCCGACTCGGGTTCCCGACCTCCGCGGAGTCGACCCTGGCGGGCGAAGTCGCCCGGCTCCTTCGGGGCATCGATAGGGGGGTGCTCAAGGTCCTGGTGACCCGGGGGAACGGGGGAAGGGGTTATGCCCCGCGGTCCGAAGCCAGACCCCGGCGCATCCTGTCCCTGTTCGCGGCCCCGGATTACCCCGCCGAGTGGCACCTTACGGGGGTGGTCGCCCGGACCTGCCAGACTCCGGCCACCCAGAACCCGCTCCTCGCCGGACTCAAGCATCTCAACCGCCTGGACAGCGTCCTGGCGCGCGCCGAGTGGTCCGACCCCGGTATCGCCGAGGGCCTGATGGCGGGGCCCGGTGGGGACTTCATTGGCGGCACCATGACCAATCTCTTCCTGTGGGACGGGGCCGGGCTGTTGACCCCTGCGGTCGATGGCTGTGGGGTCGCGGGTACGGTGCGGGGCCTGGCCATGGATCTGGCCGCGGGGCTGGGGATCCCCTACGTGGAGACCCGTTTGACGCGGGCCGACTTGGTCGGTGCCAGGGGGTTGTTTCTGACCAACTCCATCGCCGGAGTGTGGCCGGTCCGCCGGCTTGACGACCAGGAATACGACCCGGAGGACCTTCCCCTGGATCTGATCAGCGCCGTGCGGCAGGCGGCGCAGAGCCCGGAGTGGCTAGGCCAGTGATGCTGCGCGTCCTGTTTGTCGTTCTCCTTGCCGCCGCCTTCCTGGCGGGCGGTCTCTGGGTGGATTACCGACGTTTCCTTGAGACGCCAGTGCCTTTGAAGGAGTCCTCGGCCGTCTTTGAGGTTCCTCGCGGTGCCAATCTGCGCCGGGTGGCCGATGACCTGGTGGGGCGCGAAATCCTCGAGCATCCTTACTACCTGCTTGCCCTGGCCCTACAGCGAGGGGATCAGGGCCGGCTCAGGGCGGGCGAGTTCGAGCTGACCCAGGGGATGCGTCCCGCGGACCTGCTGGAGCGTCTGACCTCGGGGAATGTGATTCAGTACCCCATCACCCTGGTGGAGGGCTGGACCTTTCGCCAAGCGGTGGCGGCCATTGCCGCCGATCCCCGCTTCGGGGGCGACCTTGCGGGCAAGACGGATGAGGCGTTGATGCAGGCCCTGGGGCGCCCTGGGGAGCACCCGGAGGGTCGGTTGTTCCCGGACACCTACAGCTTCCCGCGGGGTACCTTGGGCATGGAGGCGCTGCGGCGAGCCTTCGAGCGCATGGAGCAGGTCCTGGCGCAGGAGTGGGAGGGCCGTGCGGAGGGCCTCCCGATCAAGACCCCGTACCAGGCCCTGATCCTCGCCTCCATCATCGAGAAGGAGACGGCGGTGGCGGCGGAGCGCCCGGCCATCGGCGGGGTCTTCGTGCGCCGGCTGCAGAAGGGGATGCGCCTGCAAACGGACCCCACGGTGATCTACGGACTGGGCGAGCGCTTCGACGGGAATCTCCGGCGTCAGGATCTCAGGGAGGCCACCCCTTACAACACCTACCTGATCGATGGGCTACCGCCGACCCCCATCGCCCTGCCCGGGCGGGAGGCCATCCGCGCCGCCCTGCGACCGGAAATTGGGGACAGCCTGTATTTCGTGGCCCGGGGCGACGGTACCCATGTCTTCTCCGCGACCCTGGAGGAGCACAATGCGGCGGTGCGTCAGTATCAGCTCGGTAGGCCCTGATCAGGAGAGGAACAGCGAGTGGGCGGACGCGGTCGGTTCATCACCCTGGAGGGGATCGAGGGGGGGGGTAAGTCCTCCCAGATGGAGCCTCTGCGCCGGGCCCTGGTGGAGCTTGGAATCCCGGTGGTCACCACCCGGGAGCCCGGCGGATCTCCGGTGGCGGAGCAGATCCGCGGCATCCTGCTCGACCGGGCCAACGCGGGGATGGCCGCCATGACCGAGCTGCTCCTGATGTTCGCCGCCCGGGCCGAGCACCTGGAGAAGGTCATAGTCCCGGCCCTCGCCCAGGGGGACTGGGTCCTCTGCGACCGTTTCACCGACGCGACCTACGCCTACCAGGGGGGAGGGCGCGGGATGGATGGTGGCCGCATCGCCCTGCTCGAGGGACTGGTCCAGGGGGAGCTGCGGCCAGATCTAACCCTGGTCTTCGACCTGCCGCCGGAGGTCGGCTTGAGGCGGGCGCGGGGGCGGGGCGCGTCCGATCGCTTCGAGTCCGAGCGTCTGGCCTTTTTCGAGGCGGCCCGCTCGGTCTATCTGGAGCGCGCCCGGGCCTTCCCGGATTGCTACCGGGTGTTGGACGCGACCCAGTCCCTGGAGTCGGTGACCGCCCTGGTGAAGCGAATCCTCACCGACTTCGTCGATGCCGCCGGCCCTTGCCTTGAGGTCGAGGGATGAGGCCATGCCCGAGGCCCTGACGCAAGCAGAGACGGAGCTCCCCCCCTGGCTGGCGCCCAACTGGGCGCGGCTCAGCCAGGCCCGGGCCGCGGACCGGCTCCCCCATGCCTTGCTGATCGCGGGTCCCCGCGGCGTCGGCAAGCGCCTGTTGGTGGATCGGCTGGTTCGGGCCTTGTTGTGCCCAAGCCCACTGCCTGACGGCACGGCCTGCGGGCGTTGTCCGGATTGTCGGCTGGTTCGGGCCGGGAGCCACCCAGACCTGTTGCGGGTTGGACCCGATCCCGAGTCCAAGTCCGGCGAAATCCCCGTCGAGGCGATTCGGGAGCTGAGGGGGCGCGCCATGCTTACCGCGGGTCGGGGCGGGCGTATCCTGGTCGTCATCGATCCAGCGGACCGCATGAACAGCGCCGCCGCGAACGCCCTCCTGAAGACCCTGGAGGAGCCACCGGGCCCAGTCCTATTGTGCTTGATCGCCGAGAAGCTCGGCCGGCTCCCCGCGACCATCCGCAGCCGCTGTCAGCTCCTGCGCCAGGGGCTCCCGCCCCTGGACCTGGCCCTTCGGTGGCTGGAACGCCAGGTCGCGGGCGGGGAGGGCGGCGATGCCGCCATCGCGGTGCGGTTGGCGCTCGCCCGGGGGGCGCCCCTGCGTGCCCGCGACGAGTTGGACTCATCCGTCCTCGATCAGCATGCGCGGCTCCGCACCAGTCTCGTCGGTCTGGCGTGGGGGGAGTTGGACCCGGTCGCCGAGGCGGCCGCTTGGAGCCCGGTTGGGGCGCGTCTATCATTGGACTGGCTCGCCGGCTGGCTCTGTGACCTGTTGCGCTTGGCGGCCGCCGGAGAGGATGCGAGACTGAACGACGCCACCGGGGGCCCGGCCTTGGCGGAGCTGGCCTCCAGGATCGATCCATTGGCGGCCCACCGGCTGTTGCGCCGGGTCCTCCAGGCCGGGGGGCTGACGGACAGCACCGTGAACCCGCAGCTTCTCCTGGAGTCCCTGCTGATGGAGTGGTCCCGTCTTGTCAGCCGTTGAGGAGCGAGTCGAGCCTCCCGGTGGGCCCAGGCTGGCACCGGTTCGGACCTGAGGTCGGGCCCGGTTCCGGGCGCGGATCGAACCCCGATCGACCGAGGCTCCTGCGATTGATGCGAGGCCCAGTGGAGTAGAAAGCTTGAGCACCCCGACGAACCCCGTAGGCGCCTTCGGTGGCCAGCAGCGCATCCTGAGCTTCGCCATCAAGGACAAGGCGGCCCTCTACGCCTCCTATATGCCCTTCATACGCAACGGAGGGCTCTTCATCCCGACCACCAAGCGCTATCAGCTTGGGGACGAGATCTTCCTGCTGCTCCAGTTGATGGAGGAGGCCGACCGGATCCCGGTCGCAGGCAAGGTGATCTGGGTGACCCCGCCGGGGGCGGAGGGGAACCGGGCGGTCGGGGTCGGGGTCCAGTTCAGCGACCAGGACAAGGGTATGGCCCGGCGTAAGATCGAGGAGTATCTGGTGGGGGCACTGGGGTCGGAGCGGCAGACCCATACGATGTGATCAAGGGCCAAGGATCGAATCTTAAGCGTGGTCTTCATCCCCCGCGGGCCGGCTTAGACTCCTCAGGCAATTCTATGTATGTCGACTCCCATTGCCACCTGGATCGGGTGGATCTGCGCCCTTACGACGGGGATTTCGCACGTCTGATGGAGGCGACCGCCGGGGCGGGTGTCTCCCACATGCTCTGTGTCTCCATCGACCTGGATCGGTATCCGGCCATGCGCGCCCTGGTGGACCCCTATCCAAACGTGGCCGTCTCGGTGGGCGTGCATCCCAACGAGGGCTGCGACGGTGCCCCTCTGACCGAGCCCTCGCTGGAGACCCTGGTCTCCCTCGCGGCGGACCCGCGCAACGTGGCGATCGGCGAGACGGGGCTCGATTATCACTATGGCCAGGGCGACCTGGAGTGGCAGCGGCGGCGTTTTCGCACCCATATCGCCGCCGGCCGTGCCTGCGGCAAGCCGCTGATCATCCATAGCCGCGACGCCCGGGAGGACACCATCGGGATCCTCCGGGAGGAGGGGGCTGACGCGGTCGGCGGGGTGCTCCATTGTTTCACCGAAACCTGGGAGATGGCCAGCCAGGGTCTCGACCTGGGTTTTTACGTCTCCTTCTCCGGCATCGTCACCTTCAAGAATGGGGCCGCGCTGCGCGAGATCGCCCGCCAGGTCCCCCTTGACCGCCTTCTGATCGAGACCGACTCGCCCTATCTCGCGCCCGTGCCCTACCGGGGCAAACCCAACGAGCCCCGCTTGGTCCCTCACGTGGCGAGCTGCATCGCCGAGCTGCGGGGGATTCCAGTGGACGAGCTCGCGGCCACCACCAGCGCCAATTACTTCCGGCTCTTCGGCGTCCCGCCGGACTGACTCGCCGGAGAGACCCCTGGGGCAAGCCGCCCCCTCGCGCCCGGCGCCCGCCTTCCACGCGGGGGTGGTGTGGCATAGCGCTTGGTGCCTGCGGCAAATCCCGCAATCTTGTATGGTGCCTTTCCGCGGTCGCCTCAGCCCGTTGATTAGGACTTCGCCCCTCCTTTAACCTGCCTCGGTTTCACAAACAACCAGAAAGCGTTAGGGGGCATTGTGATGGTCAGTCGTGTCGCGTCATGGATCTGTCGAGGGACCTTGGATGCCGGGTCCGGGAGCGGCCCAGGGTCGCTTCCTGTACTAGCGGTCGTCGTCTCCCTCCCACTCTACGCCGCCCAGAGTCTGGCGGCGGAGGAGTTCTCGACCCTCGGGGAGGTCCGCGTGACGGCCCCGATGGAGGTCCCACTCGGCCGCTCCTTTACCTTGAGGCCGGCGGACATTGCGCCCCAGCGGGCCCAAACCAGCGACACTGCCCGGTTGCTGACCGGATTCCCTGGGGTCAGCACTTATGGTGCCGGGGGCGTGTCCAGTCTGCCGGTGATCCGGGGTCTGGCGGATGATCGGCTGCGCACGAAGGTGGACGGCATGGACCTCATCGCCTCCTGCCCGAACCACATGAATTCACCCCTGTCCTACATCGACCCGACGGCGGTGGACAGCGTGCAGGTCTATTCAGGTGTCACCCCGGTGAGTGTGGGCGGCGACAGCATCGGTGGCACTATCGTCGTCCAATCCGCGGCCCCGGCCTTTGCCGATCCGGGCGCGCGTCTGGCAAAGGGGGAGGTCGGTGGCTTTTACCGCAGCAATGGGAACAGCTTCGGCGGGAATCTCTCCGGCACCTATGCCACTGAGAGCCTGAGCATCAACTACAAGGGGTCCTATGCCGAGTCCGATAACTACAAGGCCGGCGGCGATTTTAAGGACTACATCTTCACGGGTCGGGCCGGTCACACGCTGGATCTGGATGAGGTGGGCTCCACGGCGTACCGTGCCAATAACCAGTCGGTGACCCTCGCGTGGAAGAACGAGAACAATCTCCTGGACTTCAGCTACGGCTACCAGCACATCCCCTATGAGGCCTTCCCAAACCAGCGGATGGACATGACGGACAACCGCAGCGACCAGTTCAACCTGGGCTATACGGGCACCCAGGGGTGGGGGACCCTCAAGGCGCGGGCCTATTACCAGTACACCCAGCACAAGATGGATTTCGGTGACGACAAGCGGTTCTGGTACGGCCCCGGCATGCCGCCGCTCGGCTCCGGCGGGGACATCGCGCTGAACGGGATGCCCTGCTCGCCAATCTCCGGCGTTAGGATGATCAAGGGCAAGCCGGTCGGCTGCGCGGCCGGCATGCCGATGGAGAGTGAGGGCAAGACCGCGGGGCTCACGGTCAGCGCCGACATCCCCCTGGCCAAGGGAGACCTGCTGCGCCTGGGCGCCGAGTACCAGTACTACCGCCTGGACGATTGGTGGTCGCCCTCGGGGGCCGGTATGTGGCCCTACACCTTTAAGAACATCAATGATGGGCAGCGGGACCGTTATGCCGCCTTCGGCGAATGGGAGATCCGCAGGGACCGCTGGACCAATATCCTCGGCCTGCGCTACGAGGCCGTGGCCATGGATGCAGGCCCAGTGCACGGCTACAACCTGAGCACCTACCCGATCACCTATTCGCCCCCAAAAATGATGCCCGGCATGATGATGCCCGGGATGGCGATGGCCGAGATGGGGAACCAGACCCGGGACGCGGCGCTCTTCAACACCCAGTCCAGAGACAAGACGGACCACAATTGGGATCTCTCCTGGATCGCCCGGTTCGCGCCGGATGCGATGCAGACCTACGAGTTGGGGCTCGCCCAGAAGACCCGCTCGCCCAACCTGTATGAGCGCTACACCTGGTCCACCTGGCAGATGGCAGCCTTCATGAACAACTTCGTGGGCGACGGAAACGGCTACGTGGGCAATCTCAATCTGGAGCCCGAGGTGGCCCGCACCCTCAGCCTTACCGGCGACTGGCACGACGCCACCGAGGATCGCTGGGGCCTGCGGGTGACCCCTTACTACACCGACGTGCAGGACTATATCGATGCGGTGCAATGGGACTCCGTCAAGAACGCGCCCCGCACCGTCCCCGTGGTGGACAACTTCACCGTATTGAAATATGTCAACCAGTCCGCCCGTCTCTATGGCGTGGACCTGGCGGCTCACTATCTGGTCGCCCGCGGCACCGGCCTCGGCGACTTCAGGGCCCAGGTGCTCGCGAGCTACACCCGAGGCGAAAACGATGACACAGACGACAACCTCTACAACATCATGCCGCTGAACGCTACGCTCGCCCTCACCCAGGAGCTCGGGCCCTGGCGCAACACCCTGGAGGGCGAGTTCGTCGACGCCAAGGACGACGTCTCCCAGGTACGCAACGAGATCAAGACCGCGGGATACGGACTCGCCCACCTGCGTAGCCGCTACGCGAAGAAGTCGTGGAGCCTGGACTTCGGCGTCGAGAACCTCTTCGATCGGTTTTATGAGCTACCCCTGGGCGGCGCCTATGTAGGTCAGGGCACCACCATGACCATCCCGCCCCCGCCCAACCAGCCCCAATGGGGCACCCAGGTCCCCGGGCCGGGCCGCACCTTCTATGCCGCCGTCAACGTGCGGTTCTGAGTCCAGCGCCCTATCCGTACCACTTTCGGAACCATTCCTCGGCCGCCCTCTGGGCGGCCATTTTTTTTACCCCCGTATCTATTGATCCCCGAGGCTTGTCAGAAGCCCGTTCGCGGATTAGGGTCTTAGCCAGCGGGACGCCTCGGGGGGACGGCTGCCACGGGATCCGTCAGGAGCAAGGCCGCCACCTTGGTGCCCGCGATTCACCTCAATTCACGCTTCGCCTTCCTTTCAAAGCGGGGGACAGGATGGTCAATTTTTCCGATCTGCACGCTCAGAATCACAAGATTACCGAGCTCTCCAACGTCTTTCTGTATCTCATCCGCGAGCGCTCCATGTGCGATACCGAGTGCGCGCGCAACCTCTTCTTCGAGTATGTCAAGCAGGTTCGGGAGCACGTGGAGCTGGTGGACGCCCAGCTCTGCGCCCGGCTCATCAAGAGCCAGGACCGGGACATGAAGAACCTGGCGGATCGCTTCCTCTCCGGGTCCATGGAGATCAAGCGGATCTTCGCCGCCTATCTCAAGGACTGGTGCAACGAGCGCAAGGGAGAGCTGAAGATCGCCGACCACGAGGCCTTCGTGAAGGATACTAACCAGATGTTCTCCCTGGTCCTGGACCGCATCGAGCGGGAGACCGAGCACCTCTATCCGGTGGTTCGAAGGCTCGACCAGGCCGCTGCGGCCTGACCCAGGCCAGCCTGCGGTGGACGCCTCGCCGGCGCCAGCAGCCAATGCTCAGGGCTTGGTGGCGGCGTTCCCTCGCCGCCGCGGCCTGCCCCCCGGGGGATCAGGCGGCCAGCCGGCGCAGCACGTAGGGCAGGATGCCGCCGTTTCGGTAGTAGTCCACCTCGTTGGGTGTGTCAATCCGGACCTTGGCGGTGAAGGTCGTGACCTGACCGTCCGGGGCCGTGGCGCGCACCTGCACCTCTTTGGCCTCGCCGTTCTCGAGCCCCAGGATGTCGAAGGTCTCGGTGCCCGCGAGGCCCAGTGACTGGGTGTTCGCGCCCTCGGTGAACTCCAGCGGCAGGATGCCCATGCCCACCAGGTTGGATCGGTGGATGCGCTCGTAGCTCTCGGCGATCACCGCCCGCACCCCGAGCAGGCGCGGGCCCTTGGCCGCCCAGTCCCGGGAGGATCCGGACCCGTACTCCTTGCCCGCCAGCACGATCGCCGGGACCCCCTCGGCCTGGTAGCGCATGGCCGCGTCATAGATGGACATGGGCTCGCCGCTCGGCTGGTGCAGGGTCACGCCGCCCTCGGTGCCTGGGGCCATGAGGTTGCGCAGGCGAATGTTGGCGAAGGTCCCGCGCATCATGACCTCGTGGTTGCCGCGCCGGCTTCCCAGGCTGTTGAAGTCCTTCCGCTCCACGCCGTGGGCCAAGAGATACTGGCCGGCCGGTGAGTCGGGCTTGATGGAGCCCGCCGGGGAGATGTGGTCCGTCGTGATGGAGTCACCCAACACCGCCAGGCAGCGGGCCCCCCGAATGTCCTGGGCCTCCCCCACCTCCATGGTCATGCCTTCGAAGTAGGGTGGCTTGCGGATGTAGGTGGACTCCGGCCAGTCGTAGGTCTGGCCCGCGGGGGCCGCGAGCGAGCGCCAGCGATCATCCCCCGCGAAGACATTCGCGTAGGCGGAGCGGAACTCCTCCACCGTGACATTCTCGGCGATGGCCCGGTTGATCTCCTCCTGGGTAGGCCAGAGGTCCCGGAGATAGACGTCGTTTCCGGCGGCGTCCCGCGCCAGGGGCTGAGCATAGGGGTCAACGTCGATGCGCCCGGCGATGGCGTAGGCCACCACCAGGGGGGGGCTCGCCAGATAGTTCATGCGCACCTCGGCGTGGACCCGGCCCTCGAAGTTGCGGTTACCGGACAGGATGGAGACGGCGCAGAGATCATGATCCGCGATCGCCTTTGAGACCGGAGCGGGCAGGGGGCCCGTGTTGCCGATGCACACGGTGCAGCCGTAGCCGACATTGTGGAAACCCAGGGCCTTCAGGGGCTCGATGAGACCAGCGCGCTCCAGATACCGGGTCACCGCCATGGAGCCGGGCCCGAGTGAGGTCTTGACCCAAGGGGCGCGCTTGAGCCCCCGCTCGGCGGCCTTCTTGGCCACCAGGCCGGCGGCGAGCATGACGCTGGGGTTGGAGGTGTTGGTGCAGGAGGTGATGGCCGCCACCACGATGGAGCCGTCGCCGATCTCCACCTCCTGGCCGTCGATCACCGTGCGCACTGGCCCCTTGCTCGGGAGGTTGCGCTCCGCCTTGAGGGCCGCCAGGGCCTTGGGGAAGTGGGTGGCCATCTCGCTCAGGGGCACCCGGTCCTGGGGGCGCTTGGGACCCGCCAGCGAGGGCACCACCTCCCCCAGATCCAGGGTCAGGGTCTCGGAGTAGTCTGCCTCGGGGGCGTCCGCGGTGTGCCAGACGCCTTGGGCCTTGCAGTAGGCCTCCACCAGCGCGACCTGGTCCTCCGAGCGGCCGGTGAGGCGTAGGTAGTCGAGTGTGATCTGATCGATCGGGAAGAGCCCGCAGGTGGCCCCGTACTCCGGCCCCATGTTGGCGATGGTGGCCCGCTCACCCATGGCGAGGGTGCCAACGGCGGGTCCGTAGAACTCCACGAACTTGCCCACCACCCCGTGGCGACGCAGCTGATCGACGATGGTCAACACCAGGTCCGTGGCGGTCACCCCCTCCCGGAGATGGCCGGTGAGCTTGAACCCCACCACCTTGGGGACCAGCATGGAGACCGGCTGGCCCAGCATGGAGGCCTCCGCCTCGATGCCCCCCACGCCCCAGCCGAGGACCCCGATCCCGTTGACCATGGTGGTGTGTGAGTCGGTGCCCACGCAGGTGTCGAAATAGGCCTGGGTGACCCCGTCCACCGCTTTCGGGAAGATCACGCGGGACAGGTACTCCACGTTCACCTGATGGACGATTCCGGTGTCCGGGGGGACTACCTTGAATCCGTCCAGGGCCTGCTGGCCCCACTTGAGGAACTGGTAGCGCTCCCGGTTGCGCTCGAACTCGATCTCGGCGTTCTTGGCGAAGGCGTCGTCGGAGCCGAAGTAGTCGACCTGAACCGAGTGGTCGATCACCAGCTCCGCGGGCTGCAAGGGATTGATCCGCGCCGGATCACCGCCGAGCGCCCCCATGGCGTCGCGCATGGCCGCGAGGTCCACCACGGCGGGCACCCCGGTGAAGTCCTGCATGAGCACCCGGGCTGGCCGGTATTGGATTTCCTTGGAAGGCTCAGCCTTGGGGTCCCAGGAGGCGAAATAGCCGATGTCGTCCCGGGTCACCGTCACCCCGTCCTCGTTGCGCAGCAGGTTCTCCAGCAGGATCTTGATGGAGTAGGGGAGGCGCTTGCTGCCGGGGACCGAGTCTAGGCGGAAGAATTGATAGTCCCGGCCGTTGACGTTAAGGATGGACTGGGCGTTGTAGCTGTTGGTCATAAGCGGCTCCGGGATACGACTAGTTCTGGGCGCAGGCTAGGATGCCGTCGAGGGCGTGAACCTCCCGATTCTAGCGATGCGACCCCGCTGGCGCCACGTGCTGCACTGCAATACTCCACATTGGCCAGGTGGTCCCGCGGGTCTCCCTTGGGGACATTCGGTAGATGGGTGTCGTTGTTTCTCCCTGCTCATGCTAGGTCAGCATGACTTTCGACGGGCGGGAGCAACGAGGTCCCTGCTCGGGGGGCGTCAAATGGTCCCGGCGTCGACCGGCCCCCCCTGTGTCAGCCTAGCCCCCGGAACCTTCTGGAAATCCCTGGGCAAGCAGGGTGATGAGGTGCTGGAACCATTCGTAGAGCTCTTGGCTCGTCAAACTGCGAACGCTGGCCAGTACCCCGCCAACGGTTACAAAACGCGCGATTCCCTGGGAATCCGTAATAGCGATCGACGGTATTCCTTGGGCAACTGGCTCACCAAAGCGGGCCACAAAGTCCATGTTCTTGTCCCAGTTGCCAATATTGACATGGAGGACGACGAAATGATCGGCCACGAGTCCCTGCAGCGGCTCGGTGCTGACCTCCTTGGCAAAGGCGCGGCAGTCGGGGCACCAATTCGCGCCGAAGATAAGGAGAACCGGCTTACCTTCGGAGGCGCCCCGAGCGAGGGCCGTGTCAAACTCCGCGGCCGGGTCGGCCGAGGCATCGTAGGGTCCTTGAGACTTACCGGAGCAGCCGCCGGATAACAGTGTGACCGTCAAGAGCCACCCGCACAGCCCAAGGCGGAGCCCAAGCCCCTCGAGCGAAAGAACTGTCAAGCGAATACGAGGCGACCGTGAGCGCATGGGATATCTCGTAAGTGAGACTGGGAAAGCGAGCAAGCAGCACCTATGGTTGAGGCGTCTGCGGGCCATTGGGAAATCAGCCATCGACGCGCGAGCTACGTTGTAACCTTGGATCTCCTTCGACGATGTGACCTTCGCGGTCGAAATAGATGAAGTGCTCGCAGCGCTCAACGAGAGCCTTGTCGTGGGTGACGAAGATCTTGGTTAGTCCGTCCATTGCAAGGATTTCCGACAGTATCTGTTCTTCAGTTTCGGCATCGAGCTCCGTTGTGGCTTCGTCCATAACGATGACGCTGGGGGAGCGATAGAGGGCCCTCGCTATCCCAAGGCGTTTAAGCTGACCACCACTCAACTCCTTAGTGCCATGGCCGACCCTTGTATCATAGCCATGCTCCAGATCGCTGACGATGAATTCGTGCAGGTGGGCCAAGCGACATACCTGCTCAACCCGGTGAAGGTCCACGGCGTGACTCATCTCGCTGACGGCGATATTGCGGGCGATGCTGTCGTCAAAAAGATAGACCTTCTGGGGGACATACCCGATCATGGACTGCCAGCTGGATATATTGGCGACACTAAGAATACTCCCGTCGAGCAGAAGATCGCCGGACTGGGGGATCAAGAGTCCCACCACCAAGTCGATTAGCGTGGACTTGCCGACGCCCGACGGCCCCATGAGTACGGTGCTCTTGCCTGCTGGTATGCTAAAAGTCGCGTTGCGGATGACGGGAACCTGGCCCTCGACATAAGAGTAGGAGATCGATCGAGCCGAAATGGACTGGGTGAGCTTCAGGTGTCGAGCGGGTGCGACGGGTTGCCGATCCGCCGATTCGGGCATCTGAAGATCCGTACGCACTACCTCTAGCGAAGGCTCGTTATATTTTAGTTTTTCTAGCCCGGAAAAACCGGTTCGCAAAGCTGGAATGAGGCGGTAAGCCGAGAGTCCAAACATGGCAATCAAGGGAAAGACCTTTTCCGGATCGCTATGAAAGGTAACAACGAAAATCGCAAGCAATATGATTCCGCCGTACGCGACCATCTCGAGCGCTTGTCTGGGTATCAGGTTCAGCGTGTTGTAGTGCGTGGACCTCTCGGTGAGAAGGTGATAGAAATGTGAAAACTCATCGATGAATCGGTCCTCGGCGCCGTAGATTTTTACCTCCTTTATGCCAGACAGCATCTCTAGCG
Organism: Chromatiaceae bacterium; assembly: GCA_041753195.1. GTDB lineage: Bacteria > Pseudomonadota > Gammaproteobacteria > Chromatiales > Chromatiaceae > Thiodictyon. The sequence continues at coordinate 7,410 of JBGSUY010000456.1, read as the reverse complement.
TGGTCGAAAATACGCGGTCGCTGATGGAGAGAAATTCCCGTCCTAGCTGCTTGACGCGACGATGGACGAGTCGGTCGATAGCCAGGTAGGCGGTGATCAATACGGCCGAAGTGATAACGGTTACGGCAGGGTCCACCAACATGAGCAAGAAAACTAGGATGACCACGAGCAAAGCTGCAGCGTAGACCTCAATGCCTGTTGTAATGGTGCCGATGACCCCTCGGCCAATCTCCTGAGTGAGGCGGCGAGTCAGATCCGAGCGCTTGCGCCTCAAAAAGAATCCATAATCTTGATAAACATATTTGGAGAAAAGTTTTCTTGAAAAATCATACTCAAGTGTGTTCGCGAAGCTGAAGCCTACATAGGTCTCAAAAATGGCGAAGGTATTGGAAACCAGGAAGACAATTATCGTGAAAACCCCGAAGCTTGCGATGAATGCGTTGTAGGACGCGAAGTTAAAATGGGTATAGATCGCATTGATTACTTGATTCGTCTCGATGAGCGCGGGCGATGAGAGTAGGGCCACAAATGGCATTACTGAGACGACCCCGCCAGCGGCGAAGAGACTGTTGATCGTGGCGACGATTATCCACAGGTATAGCCGCGTCTTCTGCGTGGGATCAAGTAGAGCGAAAGCCCTGAGCCAAGAAGTGCTCACCTAGGATTCCTTATGCGCGTCATTGGGGACGCGTTTCAATCGGTCTTGCAGACTTTGGATAACTGGAGCCAGAGTGCCTCTTGCAAACCAAAGCACGCGTGAATAGAGGCCCCGGTGGTACAGTGTCGTCGTAAAGTGTTTCTCGATGCCGGTCGCCCAGTGGGACTTGTAGTCGTAAAGATCCCCGCTGAATTGAAAGCGAGAGACGGAATGCTCACGGAACAACTGGCTCAATACTTGGTACAGCAGTACGGTACCCGGGGATTGGCGCCGGTATGCTTCGTTGAAGTCGTTGATCAGGAGGTACATGGTATCGGGGGAGACTAGATTGTACTGAAGTGCGAGCGGCGTGGGGCCCAAGGACGAGATCCAGATCCTGACCTGGCCGGAGTCCGCAAGGCCGGGACTGATCTCCTCGTAGAAGCGACGCATGTCTTCAGCGCCTGACATGTCGGTGCCGGCGCTTTTCTTCCAACTGTTCGCGGAGACTGCAAAGGCCTGTTCAACAGCGAAGGGCATTGTCTCGGGGGCTTGGTAATCGCGCAATTGGTATTCTGGACGCGCCGACAGTTGTCTTACTTTCTGCCCGATACCTCGCAGCCGCTGCTTTCCTAGCCGATTGGTGAGGTACTCGTCAAACGGGCCTTCCACCGTAATGTACGCGCTACTCCAACCCTGCTGACAGATATGATTCAGACCAAGGCGCGTCGCCACGGAGGTCATAGCCCCCTGGTCCAGGAGGCGCTCTGGGATGTTCCGAAGGGTGATCAGGTGCCAGTCCCGGGAGTTGTCGGCCAGACAGGAGAGAACGGATGAGAGGACGTCGGAGGTCGAGATATCGCTACGATGCAGAACGAAGTTAAATGGGTTGTTGTGATTGGCCATAAAGCGGATTTCCACTAATGGCATACCGCGTAGCCGACGCTTGCGGCGCATCAATGGTGCTACGATCTGGAGCTGGCCGTCGACACCCTCGCCTGTAATCAGGTAGAGATCCTGTCCGCGGCCAAAGCACTTCCACCAGGTATTATGCCAGCCCCAAGTGTGGAATGGCGCCTGGTAGTTGCTGCGGCGAAGCATGCGGCCCCAGGCGGCTTCTAGGTTCTGGAACTCCTCCGCGGTTCTTAGGATGCGCATCCGGGGTGGGGGTGGGGTTGGCATTTTCATCACGATAGAGTAACTGGAACGTAACGCTTCCCTCCGTCAGGGCGGCGTGTCGCGTCCAATGTTCAGATGTGGCTGGCGAATATGGGCCGGCTCGGCGTCGATGCCTGTGTATGTTTCCCGATGGGGGCGCTCGGCAGCACGGGCGCAATTATAGGAGGGGTCGGGGGCAGGATATTTAGGTCTCCCGCGTCTCCAGTCGATCGGCCGTTGGGCGATCCGAATTAAGTGGACGCAGGTTAGAGCTTGTCGGTGCCCCTGTCCATATTGGGCCGTTGGGCGAGGTTGTCCGGTTGCGGGTGGCGGACGGTTACCCGGTACAATCCTCGGGGAACGGTCAACCGGCTCCGTGCTTGACCGTCATCAAAGGCTTAACGAGGCATGTCGAATCTCCTCGCGATTCTGTTCCTGTTGTTGCTGGGCTGGTTCTGGCTCGACAGCCTGCGGGCCCGAGAGATCGCCCTAGGGATCTGCAAGGCGGCCTGTTCGGCGCGAGGCCTGCAGTTATTGGATCAGGCGGTGGTCTTGCGGCGTCTGGGTCTAAGCTGGCGTGCCGACGGCATCAGGCTGCGCCGGGTCTATCGCTTCGATTTCAGTGAGGAGGGGGTGGGGCGGCACAATGGCTATTTGATGCTGCGGGGGATCGATCTGGAGGACCTGAGCTTCGGTCTGCCCGGTCAGGTGTCGGACGCTTGAGGGAGAGGGGCCCGCGAGGGCGGGACTCCAGTGGGACCCTCAGGTGGGCCTGCGGCTATTTCACAACCTTGAGGTTGGGGCCGCCCTTCGGCTTGTCCTTGGCCCGTTGCTTGCCGGGTGTTTTCCCTGCGCCCGATGCATCCCGAAATTTCGCCTTTCGCTCCCCTCCCGGCGCCGAGTCGTCCGGGGCAGGGACCTCCCTTGGGTACTCCGGCTGGGGGAAGACCATGCCTTGGTGATTCTCGCGGGCGAAAATCCCTAGAACCGATTCGCTCGGAACGGACAGCTCACGAGCCACCCCGCCGAATCGGGCGCCGAAGTGGATCCAGTCGTTGCCGATCACCAGGTTGCGGACCGCGGTGGGGGCGAGATTGAGGACGATCTGTCCATCCTGGACAAACTCTGGCGGGACCTGTGTGCCCGGGTACTGGGCATCCACCAGAAGGTGGGGAGTGAGGGCGTTGTCCAAGATCCACTCGTAGAGGGCGCGCACTAGATAGGGCTTGGTGGAGGTGAGGGGCGCTTCGGTGGGATCTGCTGTATCCATGGCGGGGGGATGCGCTGCCCAAGGGCCTCAGAACTGGTGATCTCCGAGCTCCTGCTCGGCCTCGGTGAGGCTGGAGCGGAAGGACTCCCAGGAGAAGATTCGGGTCATGTAGCCGCGCAGGGTTTTGGTTTGGGATGGAATCTCGATCCCGAGGGCCGGCAGGCGCCAAAGCAGCGGCGCCACGCAGCAGTCCACCAGGGAGAACTCGTCGCTCATAAAAAAGGGATGAGCGGCAAACACCGGCGCGGTGGCGATCAGGCTCTCCCGCAGCTCCTTGCGGGCCTGGGCCGCCTCGCTCTCGGTCCCCTTGAAGATCCGATCCATGGGCGCGTACCAGTCACGCTCGATGCGGTACATGAAGAGTCGGGCGCTGGCGCGGGAGACCGGGTCCACGGGCAGCAAGGGGGGGTGAGGGAAGCGCTCGTCCAGATACTCCATGATGATCCGTGACTCGTAGAGTCGGAGATCCCGATCCACCAGGGTCGGAACGCTCCCGTAGGGATTGAAGTCCATCACCTCGTCGGGGAGGTTGTTGGCATCCACGTCCACGACGTCAACCGCGATCCCCTTTTCGGCGAGGACCATTCGGACCCGATGGCTATAGGGACACAGGGGATCTGAGAATAAGGTCATCACGGGTCTTTTGCTCGCGGCCACTGCCAATCGTCCTTGCTCCAGCGCCAAAGGCTGAGCCCGGCAGGGCTCGAAGGGTTCACGTCGCCGCCCCATCCCGAGCGGGCTTCTCTGGGGCGGCGCCTTCGGGCACGGATCGGACAGGTCGATCCGGCGTCCGGTGGGGCTCCGGGGAGCGGGTGCCCTGAGCGTGGCAGTATACCCCGTCCGGGACACCCCAGACTCGGGTTTTTCCGCGGTGCAGCGGGAGCAAGGAGGGTTGGCGGCCCCGGGAGTTGGGGCCGCCGGTGGGGTAGGGTCTAAGCCTCAGTGTACGTCCTTCCAGAATTCCTTCTTCAACGCGTAGGCCAGGATGAAGAAGAGGCCGAGGAAGAGCAGGACATAGATACCCAGACGCCGGCGCTCGAGCTGAATGGGCTCGCCCGCATAGGTGAGGAAGGCGGTGATGTCGCGTACCATGGCGTCGTACTGGTCCGGGGACAGGGAGCCCGGCTGGGTCAGCTTGACACCCGAGACCACCGGGGTACCCCCGCCCTCATGGTGCTCCGCGAACACCGGCTCCTGAACGCCCTGCATCCCTGCCAGGACGTGGGGCATGCCCACGGCCGGGAACACCAGGTTGTTGACCCCGTAGGGACGGGTGGGATCCGTGTAGAAGCTCTTCAGGTAGGTGTAGACCCAGTCGGGACTGCGCCAGCGCGTCACTAAGGTCAGATCGGGTATCGCGACCCCGAACCACTTTTCACCGTCCTCGGGACGCATGGCATTGGTCATCAGGTCGCCGGGTTTGGCATCTCCGAAGATCAGGTTCTGGCGCAGGTTGGTCTCATCGATCCCCAGGTCCTCCGCCATGCGGTTGTAGCGCATGTATTTGAGCGAGTGACAGCCCATGCAGTAGTTCATGAAGTACTTGGCGCCGCTCTGCAGGGAGGCCTGATCGGTCAGGTCGATATTGGCCTTCTCGAGTGCAACGTGGCCACCGGCGGCCAGCGCCAGGGCGGGCGCTGCGCAGAGCACCAAGGCAGCGATCAGCTTGTTCATGCGGTCACCCTCTCCGGAACCGGCTTGACACTGTCCATCTTGCTGTAGAACGGCATGAGCAAGAAGAACGCAAAATACAGGGCGGTAAAAATCTGTGCCAATAAGGTCGCCGTCGGGGTAGCGGGCTGAAGACCCAGATAGGCCAGTACCACGAAGGTGACGGCGAAGATGCCCAGCGCGACCTTGAAGATCGGCCCCTTATAGCGTACCGACTTGACGGGACTGCGGTCGAGCCAGGGCAGGAAGAACAACACGAGGATGGCCGCGAACATCACTACCACGCCGGGAAACTGGGAGCCGAACATGGGTGGGACCGCCCGCAACATGGCGTAGAAGGGCGTGAAGTACCAAACGGGGGCGATATGCGCCGGGGTCTGCAGGGGATTGGCCGGCTGGAAGTTCGGGGCCTCCAGGAAGAGCCCACCGAGCGCGGGTGCGAAGAATACGATGCCGAGGAAGATGGCCATGAAGACCACCACCCCCACGATGTCCTTCACCGTGTAATAGGGATGGAAGGGGATCCCGTCGGCCGGGGCGTTCGCGTCCCAGCGGTTGCCCTTGGGCCCGTACTTGATCTCGATGCCGTCGGGGTTGTTGGACCCCACCTTGTGCAGGGCCACGATGTGGACGAAGACTAGGGCGGCCAGCACGAAGGGCAGCAGGAAGTGGAAGGCGAAGAAGCGGTTGAGGGTCACGTCGGAGATGACGTAATCGCCGCGCACCCAGACCGACAGGTCCTCCCCGATGCCCGGCACCGCCGCGAACAGGTTCACGATGACCTGGGCGCCCCAGTAGGACATCTGACCCCAGGGCAGTAAATAGCCGAAAAAGGCGGTGGCCATCATGGCGAGATAGATGATGACGCCGATGATCCACAGGAGCTCCCGCGGCTTCCGGTAGGAGCCATAGAGGAGCGCCCGGAACATGTGGAGGTAGATGACGATGAAGAAGGCCGAGGCGCCGGTGGAGTGCAGATAGCGGATCAGCCAGCCCCAGTTCACGTCGCGCATGATGTACTCGACCGAGGCGAAGGCATCGGCGGCCGACGGCTTGTAGCTCATGGCGAGCCAGAGCCCGGTGAGGATCTGGATCACCAGCACCAGGATGGCGAGGGACCCGAAGAAATACCAGAAGTTGAAGTTCTTGGGGGCGTAGTACTGGGCCAGGTGCTCGTTCCAGACCTTGGTGGCCGGGAACCGCTTGTCAATCCAGCCCATGAACCCTGCGGTGGAAGTCTCTTCGGCGCTCATTTAGGCGGCTCCTTGATCCTGACCCACCAGGATGGTGGTGTCGTTGAGATAGGTATGGATCGGGATCACCAGGTTGGTGGGTGCTGGTACGCCCTTGAACACACGGCCGGCCAGGTCGAAGCGGGACCCGTGACAAGGACAGAAAAAGCCCCCCTTCCAATTGGCACCCAGATCCTCCGGCGCGACGTCTGGGCGGAAGGTGGGCGAGCAACCCAAGTGGGTACAGATGCCGATGGCCACGAGGAGCTCCGGTTTGATGGAGCGGGTCGGGTTCTGGCAATAATCCGGTTGCTGGGGCGCCTCGGAGTTGGGATCCGTCAGCTCGGGGTCCAGGGTCGGCAGGGCCTCCAGCATCCCAGGGGTGCGGCGCACGATCCACACCGGCTTGCCGCGCCATTTGACGACCAGCAGGGCGCCAGGTTCCAACTTGCTGATGTCTGCCTCCACTGGGGCCCCGGCGGCGCGTGCCTTGGCGCTCGGGTTCATGGAGGCGATGAAGGGAACAAGGGCGAAGCCGGCGCCGATGGCGCCGACCACGCTTGTCGCGGCGACGAGCACCCGTCGCCTGTTTGGATTCGCGCCAGGTGCGCTCGCGTTCGCGCTCATATCCGACTAACCCCCGAGTGGCGCAGGTCTTCCCGCTCTCGGCAAGCAGGGACGCTCCCGCGTTCTGGATGGAAGATAAGAATATGCCGATTCACTACAAAACCGACCGGGCATTCTCCGCGATCGGCGCGCCCGAGGTCAAGGACGTCACCTTAGGAACGGCGTGGTCAAAGAACCGATCCTGAGCCCGCCGGCGCGGCTCGCGGCCGCCCCTCAGGCCGGGTTCTCGATCTCGATGAAGCGATGTCGGAGGTCGAAGCGCTCCGCCAGATGGGCCCCCAGGGCCTGCACCCCATAGCGCTCGGTGGCATGATGACCCGCGGCCAAGAAGGCGATGCCGAGCTCACGGGCCAGGTGGGTGGTCGGCTCCGAGATCTCCCCACTCAGGAAGGCGTCCACGCCGAGCCCGGCGGCCGCTTCCAGATAGCCCTGGCCGCCGCCGGTACACCAGGCGACCCGCTCGACGACGGCCAAACCCGGGTCTACCAGGGTGGGCACCCGGCCCAGGCGGTCGCCAACAGAGTCGGCCCAGTCGCCGGGTGCCCTGGGCCGATCCAGGCGTCCCGTCCAGACCAGCCCGTTGCCGATGGCGCTCGCCCGGGCGTCGAGCATTCCTAGACGGGCGCCCAGGGTCGCGTTGTTCCCATACAAGGGGTGGGCATCCAGGGGCAGGTGATAGGCGATGAGGCTGGCACCGCTCCCCATCAGGGCCCGGGCGCGCCGGCCCTTGGGGCCCACTAGGCGGGGGTCCTCCCCCTTCCAAAACCAGCCGTGATGGACCAGCAGGACGTCGGCGCCCGCCTCGAGCGCCGCCT
>JBGSUY010000455.1:0-4702 GCA_041753195.1 Chromatiaceae bacterium | reverse complement strand
GGCCCGCAGGGCGATCTGTTCGCACCACTGGCGACCCCACCGGCGGACGACCATTGGGTCGAACAGCTCCTGGCCTCTGCGGTCTATGCCGAACAGAAGCGGCTCGCGGCACGGATCGCCCCCGCCGACGAGGACCTGCGGCGCTTTCTGCTCGCGCTGGACAGCCGCGGCGGGAAGCTCGGCAAGACCGCGTTGGCCCAGCGCCTCGGCATGCCGATGGTGCGGATCGGTGGCTTCCTCAGCGCGGTGCGACGGGTGCTGAATGTCGATCGGTCGGCGGTGGTCTCAATCGACGAGGCGGCCGGGGAGGTCGAGCTCAACCGCGGGCTGCTGGATCTTCAGTTCCAGCTCAGGGGCCCTTAGCCCATGCCCTCCCCGTCCCGTCTCGGCGAGGTCATCGGCGCCCTGCGCCGCGGCACCGTGCCCCAGGCCGGGCTCGACCTGCTTGCCGTCGGGCTCCAGCGCTTCGAGCCCACGCTGAGTGAAGAGCTCGACGCGACGCGTCTGGGGCGTGGACACTTCAAAGCGGTGCGCGGCGAGTACGGCTGCGGCAAGACCTTCTTCGGGCGCTGGCTCCAGGAGCACGCCCGGGCGCGGGGCTTCGCGACCACCGAGATTCAGGCCTCCGAGACCGAGACACCGCTTCACCGCATGGAGACCGTCTACCGGCGTCTGTGCGAGCGGCTGACCACGAGCGACGGCGACGGCGCCTTTCGCAACGTCATCGACGGTTGGTTCTATACCCTGGAGCAGGATGCCCTGGCCGATGGGCGGATCGACCCGGAGGACGCCACAGCGCTGGTCCAGGCCACCGATGTCCTGATGGAGCAGCGCCTGGCCACCGTCACACGGGTCGCGCCGGCCTTCTCCGCCGCCCTGCGTGCCTATCGCCAGGCACTGCTGCGCGAGGAGGCCGCGACCGCGGAGGGTCTGATCGCCTGGGTCGCCGGGCAACCGACGGTCGCCGCGGCGCTGAAACGCGTGGCGGGCATCCAGGGGTCCATCGATCACTTCGGCGCCACCAGTTTTCTGGCGGGGCTGCTCACCATCCTGAGGGATTCCGGATACGCCGGGATGGTGCTGGTCCTCGACGAGGTGGAGACCCTGCAACGCATGCGTGGAGACACCCGCGACAAGGGCCTCAACGCCTTGCGCCAATGGCTCGACGAGATTGATGCCGGACACTTTCCGGGCCTCTATCTGCTCGTCACCGGGACGCCGGCCTTCTTCGACGGCCCCCAGGGCGCGCAGCGGTTGCCCCCGCTGGCCCAGCGCCTGCACACCGACTTTGCCACCGATCCGCGCTTCGACAACCCCAGGGCGGTCCAGGTCCGGCTACCGGGCTTCGGGATCGAGTCCCTGTGCGAGGTCGGGCGCAAGGTGCGGGACCTCTACGCGCGGCAGTCACAGGTGCCGGAGCGCATCCAGTCCCTGGCGGACGATGCGTACGTCGCCGACCTCGCCGCTGCGGTAACGGGTCAGCTCGGCGGCAAGGTCGGTATTGCCCCGCGGCTCTACCTCAAGAAGTTGGTCGCCGACGTGCTCGACCGGATCGATCAGTTCCCTGATTTCGACCCCAGGACGCACTACGCCCTGACCGTCTCGGATACCGAGCTGACCGTCACCGAGCGGGCCGCACGGGGAGCGCGCGGCGTCGATGACATCGAGTTGGAGACGTGACCCCCTTCGAGCGTCTGCACCCGGCGCTTCAATATCACGTCGTCAACTCGCTGGGTTGGGCGACCCTGCGTCCGACCCAGATCGATGCCATCGAGCCGATCCTGGCCGGCGAGGACGTGCTGCTGCTCGCCCCCACGGCCGGGGGCAAGACGGAGGCGGCGGTCCTCCCCCTCCTCTCCCGCATCTTGACCGAGGGCTGGTCGGGCCTCAGCGTGCTGTACGTCTGCCCGATCAAGGCCCTGCTCAACAACCTGGCGCCGCGCCTTGCAGGGTATCTCGGGCTGGTCGGGCGGCGCGTCGGCCTGTGGCACGGCGACCTGGGTGCCGCCGCCCGGAAACGGCTCTTGGCCGACCCGCCAGACCTGCTCCTGATCACGCCCGAGTCCATCGAGGGGATCCTCACCGCCCGGGACCCTGACCGCAAGTTGCTCTTCCGGCACGTGCAGACGGTCGTGGTCGATGAGCTGCACGCCTTCGCGGGCGACGACCGCGGCTGGCATCTGCTGGCGCTCATCGAGCGGCTGGCACGTCTGACGGGCAGGCGACTCCAGCGCCTGGGCCTGAGCGCCACGGTGGGCAACCCAGACTTCCTGCTCGACTGGCTCACCCTCGGCCGCGGTGGCCGAGTGGTTGGCAGTGGGGGTGCATCCCAAGAGGCGGATGTCACCATCGACTACGTTGGGACCCTGCAGAACGCCGCCCTGGTGATCTCGCGCCTGCACCGCGGCGAGAAACGCCTCGTATTCTGTGACAGCCGCAGCCGCGTGGAGACCCTGGCCGGGGCCCTGCGCGCCGCCGGCACCCAGGTGTTCGTCTCGCACAGCTCGCTCTCGGTGGACGAGCGCCGGCAGGCCGAGCGTGCCTTCGGCGAGGCCACCGACTGCGCGATCGTCGCCACCAGCACCCTGGAGTTGGGGATCGACGTGGGCGACCTTGACCGGGTGATCCAGATCGATGCGCCGGCCACGGTGTCGTCCTTCCTGCAGCGCATGGGCCGCACGGGCCGCCGGCCTGGGGCGCTGCGCAACTGTCTGTTCCTGACGACCTCCGACGAGGCGCTGTTGTGCGCGGCGGGCCTGGCGAGTCTGTGGCGCCAGGGCTTCCTCGAGGCCGTGACACCCCCACCCAGCCCCTATCAGGTGATCGCTCAGCAGATCCTGGCCATGGTCCTGCAACAGCGTGGTGCTCCGGCACCGGAAGTCCGCGCGGCCATCCAGGGGGCCTTCCGCGATGTGCCCGGCGCGATTGTCGATCAGACGCTGGCGCACCTGACCGCCGAGGACATCCTGTGGGACGATGACGGCGTCCTGTGGTTTGGACCGCGAGGCGAGCAGGAGCTCGGGCGGCGGAACTTCCTGGAGGTGCTCTCGGTGTTCACCTCGCCGATGCAGGTCCAGGTGCGCTATGGCAGCTCGGAGATCGGTACCGTTGATCCTCTGAGCCTCCGCAGGGAGGACGACAGGCCGGCGATCCTCCAGCTCGGCGGTCGCGGATGGCATGTCACCTCGGTCGACTGGGGCCGCCGCATCGCCTGGGTGGAGCCATCGCCGACCCAAGGACGCACCCGCTGGGTTGGCAGCGCCCGTTCCCTTGGCTTCCCCCTCTGTCGGGCCGTGCGGGGCATCCTCGCGGGTGTCGACCCCAGCGTGACCCTATCCCGCCGCGCCAGGGCGCGGCTCGCCGAGATCCGGGAAGAGCTGCCCTTCTGCGGGAACGGCTACACATCGCTTGTCACGGACGACGAAGGTGCAACGCGGTGGTGGACCTTTGCCGGGTTCGGCGCCAATGCCGTTCTGGCGCAGCTGCTGACCAGGGCTGGGGCGGCCGTGAAGCGTCTGGACAACTTCGCCATCACCCTGGCGCAGGAGCCGGTCGAAGGGCTGACGACTATGCTGGCGGCGAGATCTTCCGACCCGCCGCAGGCTTTCTGGGAGCCCTGGATGGACCAAGTCGAGCTCAAGTTCTCGCTCTGTCTACCCGAGGCGCTCGCCCACGAGGCCCTGGTCGCGCGCCTAACCGATCCGCGGGGCGCGGGGCTGGCATCGGCCGAACCGGTCCGCCGGTTTCACCTGGCGCCAACCCGTCAGGATGCCAGGGAGCCCTAGCGAGCTACGCTCCCTGCGACAGTCGCTTCGACAGGGTCAGCACCCGTTGTTGGCGTTGTGGCCCAGGCTGGGACGACGATGAATCCTTCCCCGGCATCGCCGTAGGTCTGGAAGCGACCGGCGAGAAGTGCCCGGGCCGCCAGGGCGCAGAGGGCAGCGTCGACCACGTCGATGTTGCTGAGGGGCTTCGTGACAATCCCAGCCTCACCGAGTAGTTCACGGCGCACGGTAGTCTTGTGTCGGGCGGACACGACCTTCCCGGCCAGGGCGCACGCCACCGCCTGGGGGAATGTCTCGCAGCAGACCGGGCCGGAGACGGCATTGCCCCCGTCGAACAGCGGAAAGTGCGGCTCGATCACCTCGTACAGTGCCGCGCCGTTGTGCATCCAGCGATAGAAGGCGCGACCTTCCGCCGCCTCCAGGCTCGGGGTGGCGAAGGCATGGATACCCTCGGCGGCCAGGGCGCGCTCGGCGGGCCTGGCCCGACCAGTGCGGCTCCAGCGACAGGGAGCGTCGATGGCGACAGCCCGGGCGCCGACCTGGATGCACCAGGCGGCCAGGTCCCGCGCGTCCCGCGACGCGAAGGTGTCGAGATCGGACCCCTCCCGCAGGGCCGCGGCGTGGAACCCTTTGCGCGGACCGCCCACATCGATCCCGACCACAACCGTCGCCCTGCTCGGTACGTGCCATTCTCCGCTCTGAGGGTCCGGTTTCAACGCTGGAGTTGTCTGCATGCCCCTTCCTCCATCCGGATGGCGTTGCGGCGTCGATGACGTCCTATCGGCGATTCGAGATTATGCTAATCACCCTATGCCGCGCCTCATCATGCACGTCGACCTTGACGCCTTTTACGCCGCCGTGGAGCAGCGCGACCACCCGGAGCGGCGGGGCCTTCCCGTCGTGGTCGGCGCCGAGCC
>JBGSUY010000454.1:0-4727 GCA_041753195.1 Chromatiaceae bacterium | reverse complement strand
TGGACACCCCGCTCCCGAGCTCGGCCTACCAGGGCCTTGAGCCGCTCCGGCCGCCAGTCCCGAGTGGTGTCCAGAGAGAGTCGCGCCAAGGCCGCGGGGACCGCCGCAAGGACCCGATCCCCCCTGGGGCCGTCGCACAATCCGCTGAGACAGAGCCGGATTCCGAGCCGCTCCAACTCGGTTGCACGCCGGGCGGCCAGCGCCAGATTCCTGTCCACATCGGCCAACTGGAGTTGGATCAAGGGACGCAAGCGGATCAGGTCTCGGGCGTCGATGGCCTGGCGCAGGGATTCGACCCAGCCCTCCGCCGCCAAGCTCCCCACGGACTGGGGGATCAGAAGCTCCACCGCGCGTCCGGCAACGTGGCAATCCGCCAGGGCGTCCAGCCCCGCCGCCAGGGTCCATTGATCCACCCGCCCGGCGAGGCCGGCGCGCACGGCCAAGGGGGCAAAGGCCCGGGGGACCAGAAGCTCATCGTCCTCGAGGCGTAAGCGCAGAAGCGCCTCATAGCGTTGCCGTACCGCGCCCTCCCGGAGATCCAAGATGGGCTGGAACAGGAGCTGGAAGCGCCCCTCGTCGATGGCCGCCAGAATGGGGCCACGGTCCCCACTCGACGGGGTCTCAGTGGCCCTGGGATAGGGCACCGGCACCCAGATGCCGGCGGTCAAGGCCAGATGGGCTGCCTTGCGGGCGCGCGACACCAGGGTCACGGCCTCGTCCCCGCCTAGGTGCAGCGGACACCACCCCACCCCGACGGAAGGATGCCGCTCCCCTCTGGCTTCATCAAGGAGGGCCGTTTGAACGCCAACCACCAGGTCCCCCGCGAAACGCCCCACGGCATCTGGATCTTCCCTCCGGATCAGCACGCCAAGCCCGTGCTCCCCGACCCAGGCCAGCAGGTCATCGGACTCCAGGTGCGCGGCGATCACCCGAACAATCCGCTCCAGGATCGGCCCCTGCCAGGTGTGCTCCAGGTAGACGAAGGCCCATTGGGGACCGGCGCCCACGCCGAAGAGGCGGTCCAACCGCCCGAGCAGATGCTCCCTTGTGGCGAGGCCGTAGACCGGAGCCCCTGTCTCGTGAGCGGACCTCTGGCGGGCCCGCCGCCGTGCGATCGCGAGTCGACGCCGAACGCAGTCCACCAGTACCTCGGGCCGCACGGGCTTGGCGAGAAAGTCGTCTCCTCCCACCCGCAGGGCATTGAGCTGCTGTCCCGGATCCATCTCCACCGAGAGAAAAACGATGGGCAGATCGGCGAACGGGGCCTGGTCCCGGATGATGCGGGTCAGCTCGATCCCGCTGGCGCCCGGCATGTGGATGTCCATCAGCACCAGATCGGGCCTGAACCGCTGGAGCGCGTCCAGTACCGCCAGGGGATCCCCGACCCGCTCGGTCACCATCCCGGCACCCTCGAGCACCCGCGCGGCAAACAGGGCCGAGACGGGTTGGTCGTCCACCACCAGAATCCGGGCCGGGGTCTCCGCGACCGTACCCATGAGCGAGCGGATGCGCGAAATCACCTGGATCGGATCGCTCTCCCTGGGCAGGAACTCCGCCGCCCCGGCACGAAGGGCGGCGAGGCGGCTGTGCAGATCCGTCTCGGCGGCGAGGCAGACCAGGGGCAGACTCGCTCCGTTGGCTGCATCCACCAGGGGGGCCAAGGCGACGAGGTCATCCGGGTCGGCCAGGACGGCCGTGTCCACGAGGACCAGTCGAACCCTCGGGGAACCATCCGCCGCCTCGACTCCACTCGAAAGTCGCAGAATTAAGTCCGCAAGAGTCCGAACCCGCGCCATGGTCAGACCGTCGGAGGCCAAGGCCGGCTGCAGGCGGTCGAGCAGGTCGCGGTTGGACGAAAGGGCGAGGACGGGACCCGTAGGTCCCCGAGACTCGGGCGAGGTATCCATGGCTGTGCGTCCCCTGGTTATTCCCGACCCTCGGCTCGGCGCGCGGCCGACTCTCGACGGCAGTGCGACGGGCCGGAGTCAGTTTTTTCTCCAGTCTAGACCACGGGACGGGATGCGAAAGCCCCGTCGACCAGCGCGCAAGGGCAAGGCGGGAAAAATCGACCGGGGAAGGTCACCCCGGGGACAGAGGATCGGCAGTGGGGGCGGTACCCGCGTAGTCGATGGTGATCTCCTCCCCGGGCAGGATCTGGCGCCGGGCAAAGAGCTCGAAGGCATCGAACTCCGCGTTGGGGTCCCCACTGTGGTTCAGCCACCGTAGCAGGTTACGCCCCTCCCGAGCGGTCAGCACCTGACCCTCGGCGTCGTACACCCAGAGGACATAGGTCCCGTCTTCCTGCACCTCCGGCCCCTCGTAGGACCCGATACGATCGCCGGACTGGAATCCGATCCGGGCGAAGCAGCCGAAGCCATGGATGGCTGACGGGGCCTTGCGCACCCGCTCACCCAGACCTCCCCGTCGCACTCGGATCGCCATCGTTGGTGCCCCGTTGGTGCCCCGGTGGAGAAGCCTCAGAGCCAACGGGTCCCTGCGGCGCGGGACCCAAGCACGATCGGGCCAGTCGCGCCGCCGGCCGCAGACCTGGCATCGCGAGTCCGAGCCATCCGGATCGGCCTGACCCCCTGTCCGTCGCTCAGCCCTTGCGCGCCTTCTCGAAGGCCGCCGCCAAGGCCCCGGAGTCCTTTTGTTTTGCCGGCTGGGCTCTGGCGGGACGGGTCGGCTGGGCTCCCGGGGCAACCTGCTGTTTTCCCTGCACATCCCGGTCGCCACGCCCGGGGGCAGTGCGCGTGACCGTCGGCTCTCCCAGGCGCATGCTGAGCGCGATCCGCTTGCGCTCGATGTCCACCTCCAGGACCTTGACCCTGACCAGGTCCCCGGACTTGACCACCCCGTGCGGGTCCTTGACGAAGCGGTCGGCCAGCATGGAGATGTGCACCAGTCCGTCCTGATGGACGCCGATGTCGACGAAGGCCCCGAAGTTGGTGACGTTGGTCACCGTACCTTCAAGGACCATGCCGGGCTCCAGGTCCTTAAGGGTCTCGACTCCCTCCTTCAGCTCGGCGGTACGAAACTCGGGCCGGGGGTCGCGTCCCGGCTTCTCCAGCTCCGCCAGGATGTCCTGGACCGTGGGCAGGCCGAACCGGTCGTCCGTGAGTTCGGCGGGATTCAGGCGCCGCAGCGTGTTCCTGTCGCCGATCAACTCCCGGATGTCCTTGCGCATGCGCTCGCAGATTCGCCGTACCACCGGGTAGGCCTCCGGATGGACGGCGGAGGCGTCCAGGGGCTCGTCCCCGTCCGGCACCCGCAGGAAACCGGCACTCTGCTGGAAGGCCTTGTCACCGAACCGGGGCACCGCCATCAGACGCTTGCGGTTGGCAAAGGCCCCGTTGGCCTCGCGGAAGGCCACGATGTGCTCGGCCAGCCCCCGGTTGAGCCCTGAGACCTGGGCCAACAGGGGCACGGAGGCGGTGTTGAGGTCCACCCCGACCGCGTTGACGCAGTCCTCCACCACCGTCTCCAGTGCGCGGGCGAGCCGGGTCTGGTTGACGTCGTGCTGATATTGGCCGACACCGATCGCCTTGGGCTCGATCTTGACCAGCTCGGCCAGGGGGTCCTGGAGCCGGCGGGCGATGGAGACGGCACCCCGCAGGGACACGTCGAGGTCGGGAAGCTCCTTGGAGGCCAGCTCCGAGGCGGAATAGACCGAGGCCCCGGCCTCGCTCACCACCAGGGACCGCAGCCCCAGCCCCGGATGGCGGCGGATCAGGTCACGCACCAACCGGTCGGTCTCCCGCGACGCCGTCCCGTTGCCGATGCTGACGAGCCGCACCCCATGGGCCTCACAGAGCTGCGCCAGCCGGGCGATGGATGCATCCCACTGATTCCTTGGGACATGGGGATAGATGGTGTCGGTGGCCGCGACCCGGCCGGTGGAGTCCACGATGGCCACCTTGACCCCGGTTCGCAGCCCCGGGTCCAGCCCCAGGGTAGGCAGGCGTCCGGCGGGGGCGGCGAGCAGCAGGGCCTTGAGGTTGAGCCCGAAAACCCGGATCGCCTCCTCTTCCGCCGCCTCCAGAACCCGGCCCTTGAGGTCCAGCTCCAGGCGGGTGAGGAGCTTGAACCGCCAGGCCTTGCGTACTGTCTCCAGGAGCCAGTCGTCGGCCTTCCGGCCCTGCCCGGCGATCCCGAAGCGGGCGGCGACCAGGTCCCGGTAGGGGCTATCCGGGTCCTCGCCCTCGCCTGGGAGCAGGTCCAGGTTGAGCACGCCCTGGTTGCGCCCCCGGAAGAGGGCCAGGGCCCGGTGCGACGGGATCTTCGCGATGGGCTCCCGGTAGTCGAAATAGTCGGAGAACTTGTTGCCCTCCTGCTCCTTGCCAGCGATGACCTGGGAGATGAGGGTGCCCTCCTCCCACAGCCGCTCCCGCAGACGGCCGGTCAGCTCCGGGTCCTCGGCGAGACGTTCCATCAGGATCTGACGCGCCCCCTCCAGGGCGGCGGTCACATCCGCGACGCCCTTGACCGGGTCCACAAAGGCAAGGGCCGCCGCGTGCGGGTCCTGGCTGGGGTCTGCGAGCAACCCATCCGCCAAGGGCTCGAGTCCCGACTCCCGGGCGATCTGGGCCTTGGTGCGACGCTTGGGTCGATAGGGCAGGTAGAGGTCCTCGAGCCGCTGCTTGGTGTCGGCCCCCGCGATCTCGGACCGCAAGGTATCCGTCAGCTTGCCCTGCTCGGCGATGCTCGCGAGCACGGCGGCGCGCCGC
>JBGSUY010000453.1:0-11332 GCA_041753195.1 Chromatiaceae bacterium | reverse complement strand
GGCGTGTCGCGGCGAGGGCGCCGCTCCAACGGGTGGTCTGGGCTAACCGAGCACACCCACGAGGGTCAGGGCGGTGAGGATGCGCTCGGACCAGCGCAGCAGGGTTTCGGGGTCGGCGGTCGCAATCTGCTCACGCACCGCTTCGCTGGGAAGGCCGAATTTCAGGGTGATCAGCCGCAGAAGGACGCGGGCTTGACCTTGTTGGCGGCCTTCCTCGCGGCCCTCCTCGCGGCCTTCCTGTTTGCTGAGACGTTCGATACTGGTGACGTAGGGCATCTTTGTTTGCTCCTCAAAGGCGATCAGCTCGCGCTTGAACTCTCGCTCCAGGTCGTCGGGAAGCCGCAGCATCCAGTCGAGGACGCGGAAGAGCTCCAGCACTTGCTCCCGAGTGTTGTAGACGTACATGCGCTGGGCAAAGCCCGCCTCGGCCGCGCCCTGGACCTCGACGTGGACCAGTACCCAGGTCTCGGCCCCGTCGCTGGTGTGCACCTTGACGAGCTTGTCGGCATAGCGCCGGCCCAGCTCGGCATCGCGCACCACCTGCTGGAGCTCTTTGTCGAGGAACTCATACCCTCTGTACCAGTCGATCCCCGCTTGGACGCAGGGGAAGAGGAGGCCCAGAAATTCCGGAAAGTAGCGTTCGAGCGCCTCTTTCCATGGGGAGTCGTAGTCGTCGTTTGGGGGCTCAGTCATGTTCTGGCCGATGCGGCACGGGTGCTGGACGGGGGTGCCACCCCGCGCCCGCGGCGGCTTCGGCTACTCATGTCGCTGCAGGGTCGGGAAGCCCTCTTTGCGGCAGAGGGCGTCGCGCTCGGCCTCCTTGAGGTCTTCGCGGATCATCTCGCGCACCAGGTCGCGGAAGCTGATTTCCGGCTCCCAGCCGAGTTGCTCGCGGGCCTTGGTGGGGTCGCCGAGCAGGGTTTCGACCTCGGTGGGGCGGTAGTAGCGGGGGTCGACGGCGACGATGCAGGCGCCGGTGGTGCCGTCATAGCCCTTCTCGTCGGCGCCGCTGCCATCCCAGCGGATCTGGATTCCGATCTCCCCGGCGGCCGTGTCCACGAACTCCCTTACCGAGTGCTGCCGGCCGGTGGCGATGACGTAGTCCTCCGGTGCCTCCTGCTGAAGCATGAGCCATTGCATCCGGACGTAGTCGCGGGCGTGCCCCCAGTCGCGCTTGGCGTCGAGGTTGCCGAGGTAGAGGCGCCCCTGGAGGCCGAGCTTGATGCGGGCCAGTGCCCGGGTGATCTTGCGGGTGACGAAGGTCTCGCCGCGGATGGGACTCTCGTGGTTGAACAGGATGCCGTTGCAGGCGTAGATGCCATAGGCTTCACGGTAGTTGACCGTGATCCAGTAGGCGTAGAGCTTGGCCACGGCGTAGGGGGAGCGCGGGTAGAAGGGGGTCGTCTCGCGTTGGGGGATCTCCTGGACCTTCCCGAAGAGCTCGGAGGTGGAGGCCTGGTAGAAGCGGGTCTTGCGCTCGAGCCCGAGGATGCGGATGGCCTCGAGCAGGCGCAGGGTGCCGAGACCGTCGGAGTCGGCGGTGTACTCGGGCTCTTCGAAGGAGACGGCGACATGGCTTTGGGCGGCGAGGTTGTAGATCTCGTCCGGCTGCACGAGCTGGATGATGCGGATAAGGCTGGAGGTGTCCGTCATGTCCCCGTGATGGAGGATGAAGCGGCGCTCCGGCTCGTGGGGGTCCTGGTAGAGGTGGTCGATGCGGTCGGTGTTGAACAGCGATGTGCGGCGCTTGATGCCGTGGACCTGGTAGCCTTTTCCGAGCAGGAGCTCGGCCAGGTAGGCGCCGTCTTGGCCGGTGATGCCGGTGATGAGTGCTTTTTTCATGGGACGTTTTAGGTTTTAGGTTTTGGTTTTATGGATTTGATTGGGGCGTGAAGCATGGCGCTGATGGATTTGAGCTCTTCGGTGCGCTCCGCCTGGGTGGCGTGGTCGAGGATGCCGATGGGTTGGGCGATGTAGAGTTGGGTGCGCAGTTCTGCAGCAGACAATTTTGCGATGCGTGGAAGCGTGTGCATGCGGCTGGCGAGTTGCGCTCGGCGCCCTTGGCGATGTTGGCGGCGATGGATACGGCCGCGCGGGTCATCTGGTCGCGCAGCCCATAGTCGCGGCAGTCTTTCAGCATTTCGTAGATACTCACCGCGACGCGACATGCCCGCTTCCCGACCTCCAAGTCCTCGAAAGAGCAATACGCCACCCCCCTCCTCCGTAATGCTTAAAACGCAAAACTGAAAACCTCACGCGCGAAGTCTGCCCTGGTGGGCGAGGAACCAGTCATAGGTTTGGCGCAGTCCTTCCCGCAGATCCGTGCGGGGTTGCCAACCCATGCGCCGCAGGCGCGCGACGTCGAGCAGCTTGCGCGGGGCGCCGTCTGGTTTGCCGGGGTCGAATTGGATCTGGCCCGGGTAGCCGGTGACGTCTTTGACGGTCTCCGCGAGGTCGCGGATGGTGACGTCCTGACCGGTGCCTACGTTGATGTGGGACAGCATGGGCTGGGTGTTGGCGCGGTAGGTCTCGGTATCGAGCCCCATGACGAAGAGACAGGCGTCGGCCATGTCGTCCACGTGCAGGAACTCCCGGCGCGGGGTGCCGCTGCCCCAGACCTCGACGGCGGGTCGCCCTTGGGTCTTGGCCTCGTGGAACTTGCGGATGAGCGCGGGGATGACGTGGCTGTTCTCCAGGTCGAAGTTATCCCCCGGGCCGTACAGATTGGTGGGCATGACGCTGCGGAAGTCGGTGCCGTGCTGGCGGTTGTAGGACTCGCAGAGCTTGATGCCGGCGATCTTGGCGATGGCATAGGGCTCGTTGGTGGGTTCGAGGGGGCCGGTGAGCAGGGCCTCCTCGCCCATGGGCTGTGTGGCGAGGCGTGGGTAAATGCAGGAGCTGCCGAGGAGCAGCAGTCGATCGGCCCCGTGCTGGCAGGCGGCGTGGATGACGTTGGCCTCGATCATCAGGTTCTGGTAGATGAAGTCGGCCGGATAGGTGTCGTTGGCCAGGATGCCGCCGACCTTGGCGGCCGCCAGGTAGACCTGCTGGGGGCGCTCCGCGGCGAAGAAGGCGTCCACCGCGGCCTAATTGGTGAGGTCCAGCTCCGCGTGGGTGCGGGTGGCGATGCGCGAGGCGCCTCGCTGTTCCAGGGCCCGGACGATGGCCGCGCCCACCATGCCGCGGTGGCCGGCGACGAAGATGCGTGGGTTGGAGATGGGTTGCGCCATGGTTTGTTCTCTTCCTCGGTCGGCAGGCCGCCCACAGGGACTGGATTGGGTATGTGCTTGTGGGTGGGGCGCGCTGTGCCGCGACTTTCGTCGCCGGGCCGAGAGCCGCGCGTCCACGGCCTCTGGGGGAAGGGTCAATTTTACGTCATACAGGATGGACTTCTGCTTAGCGAGGTGTCGCAATCCCGCCGCGCCCATCTCGATGAAGTCGCGATGGGCGACGGCGAGGAGGACGGCATCGTAGGTGCCGGGTGGGGGCGGCTCGGCAAGGCAGTCCAGTCCGTGTTCGTGCAGCGCCTCGGCGCAGGGGGCAGCGTTACAGGTTCGTGCCACCTGCAGCCTTGAGTTTCGGGCCGTGTTGGACTCTCACTGAGTCTAGACCTCGCGACATTGGAGGCCGTGTCTGCGGGCCGAGCCGCGCGCAAGCGCGGTCAACGGGCTGGGGTCGGTCGATGGCCAAGAACCTCCTGCCAAAAGTTGCGAGGCACAAGTCAAGACCTGACCCCTAGGTTCCGGTTGGAGGCTTATCTCCCGCCTAGCGGTTCGCCGGGTGTGTTGCGCTGCGTGCCACCCCCGAATCGGGGGTCAGCCAAGCGCGAGTAGGGGTCAAGCACGGCTTGGCGGGGGAGCGGTATTTTCTGGCGGGGTCTGGGCAAATCGAGGCGGGGTTGAGCAAGCCAGGTTGCCGCTCAATAGGCGATGTGCCCCGGTGCTGTAATCAGCTCCATGCGCATCGCCGGGACGCCGTCCCGCTCCGGTTTTCAGGCTGAGATTTCTGAGCTGGCCGTCCGACCGCCGTGTTGCTTGGACCGCATCCCTTTCCTGGAGCACCTGGGGCCTATCAGGCGCAGGCCCCGGCCTTGCCTTACCGGCGCCTTCCGGCGCATTCCGGTGCCAGCGTGACGGTCGTGGTGTGTTTCAAGCGGCAGAAAGGCCTGGAGCCGGGAGACGCCGTCTCCCGGCTCCAGGCCGGATCCTGGCCAGGATGGCCAAGTGGCCTCTAGATCCCTAGAGCACCGCCCAGCGCTTCCAGACCCCCGTCTTCTGCATCTCGTGGTCGGCCGGCGTGAGCTTGCGGTGGTTGGGGCTGTCCGGGTTGTTGCACCAGCCCATGCTCTGGGCGATGACCGCGGACTTGTCCTCGGAGACCTGGCGCATCCCGCCCCAGAACTCGCAGGTTCCGCAGTGATTCTCAGCGTTGGCGGCAACGCTGAGTCCGTTGCCTGATCCTTCATGCTGGTGCTCATCGGCGGCTCGGGCCGACAGGGCGCCAAGGGCGACCGTGCCGATGATCAGCTTGCCGGAGTTGGCGAGGAAGCGGCGGCGGGTGTCGGATGACATGGGAGACTCCTCCTTCGGGTTCGGCTGTTGGTGACATTGGCTAGGCGCCCTGCCCGGGTGGGGCTTGCGGCGGTAGCCTGGCCGTGACCAAGGCGCTCGTGAGCCTGGTGCACGGCGCGGCAGATGGTAGGCGAGGAGGAGGTCCGGCGTCACCTGCGACTGTCTGGGGGCAGGGGGCGCATGTCCAGTGTTCGGGTCCCGCGGCTGAAACGGGTGGCCCCCCGTGCCCCTTGTACAAAGGGCCTTCGGTTTCAATATTGGACGGAAGTTGGACAAGGCGCCAATGGAGGCCGACACCAGGCACCCAGTCGCGCGCCCTTGGTCTTGTGGGGGTTGGAGATGTCCGTTCAGTCCGTCGGGGTTATCGGGGGCGGTATAGGCGGTTTGGCCGCCGCCTGGCTGCTGGATCGCCGCTACCGCGTGACGCTCCTGGAGCGCAACGACTATGTGGGGGGCCACACCAACACCCTGACCGTCGAGGATCCGCGGGGTGCCTTCCCGGTCGACACCGGATTCATGGTCTTCAATGATCGCAACTATCCGAGCCTGGTCAACGCCTTCGCTCACCTGGGCGTGACCTCCTACCCCACTTGCATGTCCTTTGCCGCAAGCCTGGACGGTGGGACACTGGAGTACGCGGGAACGGACCTGAACGGCCTATTCGGGCAGCGGAGCAACCTGCTGCGGCCCCGCTTCCTGCGCATGCTGGCCGATATCCCGCGGTTCAATGCGGCCGCCAAGGCATTTCAGACCCGGAACCTCGGTAGCACACTGACCCTGGGGGACTTCCTGGAGCGTGGAGGCTACTCGAATGCCTTCGCCGAGCACTACCTGCTGCCGATGGCGGCGGCCATCTGGTCCTGCCCGACGGAGCAGATGCGGGCCTTCCCCTTCATCACCTTCGCCCGCTTCTTCAACAACCACGGTCTCCTGGACCTGCGGGACCGGCCCCAGTGGCGTACCGTCCGCGGCGGTAGCCGCACCTATGTGGAGCGGATGCTCGCGCGGATGGGGGCCGAGGTGCATACCGGGTGCGGGGTGCAGCGGGTGCGCCGGCTGCCCGAGGGCGTGGAGATGCAGACCGAGGATGGGCGGCGGCTGTGCTTCGACGCCCTGGTCCTGGGGTGCCACGGGGACGAGGCCCTCGCCCTGATCGAGGCCCCGACCGAGCTGGAGCGGGAGCTGCTCGGGGCCTTCCGTTACCAGCCGAACCGGGTCTATCTGCACTCAGACCCGACCCTAATGCCACGGCGCCGCCGGGTCTGGTCGTCCTGGAACTACCTGCGGGGACCGGGCGAGGACCCGAGCGGCCCGGTGACCGTGACCTACTGGATGAACCGGCTCCAGGATCTCCCCACCGAGCGCGATATCTTCGTGAGCCTCAACCCGGCGCGGCCGCCCAGGGACGAGACCGTGATCGCCGAGCTCACCTACGATCACCCAGTCTTCGACTCCCGCGCCATTGCCGCCCAGCGGCGGATGACGGAGATCCAGGGTCGGGACCGGATTTGGTTTGCCGGGGCCTATCTCGGCTATGGCTTCCACGAGGACGGGCTGCGCTCCGCCCTGGAGGTGGCCGCCGCCCTCGGGGTGCCGGCCCCCTGGGCGCGGGATCGGGACTTAAGTCCTGCCCCTGTGGTCCCCGGCTCGGTCGCTCAGCTTGAAGCCGACGCCGTCGCCCCGTGAGCAGCTTGCCGGGTCAGCTCATCGTCGGCCAGGTGATGCACCGGCGGTTCTTCCCGGTGCAGTACCGGTTCGTCTACCGGGTCTTCAGCCTGTTGCTGGACCTGGATCGGGTGGACGACATCGCCCGGCGCTGCCGCCTCTTCTCCCATAACAAATTCAACCTCTTCTCCTTCCACGACCGGGACCATGGGGCGGGGGACGGATCCCTGCCGCGGGACTGGCTGCGGAGCCGCCTCGCCGCCGGAGGTCTGGATCTCCCCATCCAGCGGATCGAGATCCAGTGCTTCCCCCGGGTGCTGGGGCACGTGTTCAACCCCTTGAGCGCCTGGTTCTGCTTCGGCCCCGATGATGCCCTAGTGGCGGTACTCTGCGAGGTCCACAACACCTTCGGCGAGCGCCATAGCTACCTGCTCCACCGCGACGGCGACCCGATGGACTGGCCGGTGCGCCACGCCCACGCCAAGGGGTTTCATGTCTCGCCATTCATCGGCATGGAGGCGGACTACCGCTTCCGCTTTGCCCGCGCCGGGGACGAATCCAGTACCGTGATCCATGAGTACCAGGAGGGTCGGCTCATGCTGGTGGCGGTGCAGCGGGGGGAGGCCCGGGCCCTGACCGATTCCAACCTGCTGCGGGTGGCCTTGGCCTACCCCTTTCTGACCCTCAAGGTGGTCGCCATGATCCATTGGCAGGCCCTCAAGATCTGGCTGCGGGGCGCCACCTATTTTCCCAAGCCCGAGCCGCCCCGGGAGGAGATTTCCTGATGTCCGCGGAAGAGCTGTTCGAGTTGCCAGAGGAGACCCGGTCCCGCCGGGTCGCGATCTGGGCCTGGATCTTCGGCCGATTCTGTCGCCGCCTGGCGTTCGGCTCCCTGCTGCTGCGTTTCGGCGAGGGCGCCCGGCTCTTCCGGGGCCCCTTCCCCGGCGGCTGCGGCGAGCTGCGCATCCACCGTCCCTTCGGGCTCCTGGCCCGGCTGGTTGCCCGGGGCGAGATCGGGTTCGCGGAGGGCTACATGGCGGGGGACTGGAGCAGCCCCAACCTGCCGGCCCTGCTGGACCTGCTGAACCTCAACGCGGAGCACCTCGACGGGGCGGTTGAGGGCCCCACCTGGTCCCGCCGGCTCGACCGTCTGGTCCATCGGCTGCGGGACAATGACCGCCGCAACAGTCGGCGCAACATCGCCCGCCATTATGACCTGGGAAACGACTTCTACCGGCTGTGGCTGGATCCGGGGATGACCTATTCCTCGGCGATCTTCGATGACCCGGAGCGGGAGCCCCTGGAGTCCGCCCAGGCGCGCAAGTACGAGCGCCTGCTCGATTGGCTCGACGCCCGCCCCGGGGAGTCGGTGCTGGAGATCGGCTGCGGGTGGGGCGGCTTCGCCGAGGCGGCCGCCCGGCGTGGCCTCAGGGTCACCGGCGTCACCCTGTCCAGGGAGCAGCTCGCCCACGCCCAGGACCGTATCGCCGCGGAGGGTCTGACGGAGCGGGTGGAGCTGCGTCTGCAGGACTATCGGGATATCCAGGGCCGTTTTGACCATGCGGTCTCCATCGAGATGCTGGAGGCGGTGGGGGAGGACTATTGGCCCACCTACTTTCGGACCCTGGGTCGTGTGGTGCGCCCGGGCGGGAGGATCGCCATCCAGGTCATCACCCTGCACGAGGACGAGTTTCCCCGTTATCGGCGCTGCGCGGACTTCATCCAGCTCTATGTCTTTCCGGGCGGCATGTTGCCCTCACCGGATCGATTGGAGTCGGAGGTCCGGGCGGCCGGGCTCATCCCCTTGGCAAAACGCTGGCACGGGGCGGACTATGCCGAGACCCTGCGCCGTTGGCGTCGGGCCTTCCAGGCCGCCGAGAGACCGGTGGATGCGCTGGGGTACGGTGCCCGCTTCCGGCGCATGTGGGACTACTACCTGGCCTATTGCGAGGCGGGGTTCGACTCTGGGACCATCGACCTGGCGCAAATCCTGTTGCAGGTACCGCACGATGGGTCCGACGTAAATGAGGGTCCCGAGTCCGGGAATCACCCTTCTACGACCTGACGACGGTGGTGCAGGCGCGCCGTTGCGGCGACTAGCGGCAAACCCAGAGCGGCAGTGACCGGGGACCGCGGTTACCCGCCCGTTCGATGAAGCGGAAGGGTTTAGGCGATTTCTGTCAAACCATGTACCATCTCGCTGGTCTTTTCGCCCGCCTTCCGCGTCGCGCCGACAGTCACATAGCCCGACTATGCTCCTATCGGCGCTCCTTGAGGGCAGACGAAAATTCTGCGCGATCTGGTACATGATTCTCCGGCAATCGCCTTATGAATCAACAGTGGCTTGTCCCGCTGCTTTGGAAGTCTGGGAGACGTTGTGAAGAGCCGAGGGCGTGTCGCATCCTATATTGCAAAAGGCTTTGCCCGGACTAAGGTAAATGCCAGGCAGATTTACGACCTCTATTACCACGCGACGCTAGCCATCGGTAACCATTATTTGTCGCTCACCAAGGGTGTGGATTTCCATTCCGAAAAAGAAATGGAATTCCCTCCCGAGGTGGGACTCTGGCATGAGCGCACGTCAAGGCGCACCTTTGAGCAGGCGCTGCGCTACGTACCGTCCAAAAGGGAACGGGGTTTTTTTGACTTCGGTAGCGGAAAGGGCCATGCCCTCATTCTCGCCGCTCAACACCCGTTCAAACGGATCGGTGGGGTAGAGCTGTCGCCAAGATTGCATGCCATCTGCCGGCAGAACCTGAAACGGCACGGCCTCAACTCAATCGAGTTGTTTCATTGTAATGCTAAAGCGCTCGAGCGCGAGCTGGACGACTACGACCTGTTTTTCCTTTTCAACCCTTTTCCGGCTGATGTCCTTTCGGATGTGGCGCACAATCTCATCGCCTCGGTCGGCCGCGAACACCGACAGATAACCATCATCTACCAGAATCCCATGTTCCATAACGAGCTTGGAAAGGCCGGATTCAAGTGCTACCGCGTGCTGAACGAAGGCCATATGGACAGGACGCGTCGGGTTAACCTGTACACGTACGCCTGATCGCCGCCGCGGCCTTGGGGAGATGCTCGCCGAGTCGGCCGGAATCGAATCCGATCTCGATTCGAGACGCGCTCCTCTTGGGACGCGCTCCGTTTCTCATTTCTTTGGGCAGCTGAAAGATCAGGCACTTCGATGTGCCGCAGGAAACGGTGTTCCTATCGACGGTTCTCTTGGCCCCGGACCCGGGAATGGCAAACGGTCGAACACGGCCGGTTTGGCGCTCGGATGAGCGGTCTTTGTGGGAAGATCCAACGGGCGGGTGGCATTGGATCCCGATCCTGAGACGTCCTTTGGTTCTTTCCTTTCGCTCGGGGTCCTGAAAAAGGGCCGCGGTCACGCCACGCGGCAGGGTGAGGGTACTCTCCGCCTCAGGGCCAAATCCCCCGCTGCAAGATGACCTTGGCCAGCCGGTCCACGGCCTCCACCATGGCCGCCGTGCGCAGGTCCGTGCATAGGGTCGCCTCGGGGCAGCCGCCCGGCAGGGTCCGCCAGCGGCTCACCACCCGGTCGGTGGCGCTGAAGAGCCGCGCCCGCAGGCGCCCATTGATCTCCTCCAGGGGCCAGCTATGGTGCTCGATGTTCTGCACCCACTCGTAATAGCTCACGGTGACCCCTCCGGCGTTGGCGAGGATGTCCGGCAGGATCAGGATGCCCTGAGCACTCAGGATGTCGTCTGCCTCTGGTGTGACGGGTCGGTTGGCCCCCTCCACGATGAGCCTGGCCCGCACCCGATGGGCGTTCCCGCCGTGGATCTGACCCCCGAGGGCGGCGGGCAGCAGGATGTCGCAGGGCAGTGCCAGGAGGTCCGCGTTGGTGATGCTGCGGCTGCCCGGCAGCCCCACCACGGTCCCCGCCTCGGCGCGATGGGCGGTCACGGAGGCGAGGTCCAGGTCGTCCCCGTTCTCCGCCAGGATGCCACCCCGGGAGTCGCTGATGGCGATCACATGGGCCCCCTTCTCCTGGAGCAGGCGCGCCGCCACCCCGCCCACCTCCCCGAAACCCTGGATGGCCACCCGGGCCCCGGCGAGCTCGTCGCGGCCCGGCAGGCCCCCCAGGGCAAGGAAACGCTCGGTGCAATAGACGCAGCCGCGCCCCGTGGCCTCCCCGCGGCCCTCGGAGCCCCCGAGCTCCAGGGGCTTTCCGGTGACCACCGGAAGGTTGTTCTCACCCGGGTGCATGCGGTCATAAGTGTCATAGATCCAGGCCATGGTCTGGGCGTCGGTGTACATGTCGGGCGCCGGGACGTCCGTGAAGGGCCCGATGTTGTCCCCCAGTTCAGCGATGTAGCGGCGGGTGATGCGCCGCTGCTCACCCTGGCTGAGCTGCTTGGGGTCGCAGGTGACACCACCCTTGGCCCCGCCGAAGGGCAGGCGCAGCAGGGCGCACTTCCAGCTCATGAGGGCGGCGAGCGCCGTGACCTCCGCCAGGTCCACTCGCGGGTGGTAGCGGATGCCCCCCTTGCCGGGGCCCAACACCCGGCTGTGCAGGACCCGGTAACCTGCGAAGCTCTGGATGCTGCCGTCGTCCATCTCGATCGGCAGGTTCACGCTGATGCACTGGCGGGGCAGGCGCAGAAAATCCACCAGGCCGGGGGCGATATGGCCCAGATGGGCGCGGGCCCGCCGAAACTGCTCGGCGATGATTCGCTCGGGGTCGAGCTCCTCTGGGCCGGTCGGGGCTTCCTCCGGGGTGATCGGGTCGCTCATGGTCGCGTTGCCTCATCGTTGGGGCGGGGTCGGCTGGATTTTCGGCCCTCTGGCATCATCTGATTGGGCGAGGCCGGGATCTGGGGTCCGCGGGGACTCTGAGGTGCCCGATGTGGAGCGCGCGGAGGTGTCAGATGTCCGAGGGTTATCCGGGTTGGGGGGCGTGTCGCGGGGGCCTGCTCGGCACCCTGTTGGTCTGGCTGGTAGGCGCTGGGACCCTGGCCGGGTTCCTGGTCCTGCTGCTCCAGGATCCCGAGGTGCCCGGTCGCGGTACCCCCGAGGAGATCGCGGCGCGCACGGCACCCATCGGGCGTCTGACGCTCGCTGAGCCTAAA
>JBGSUY010000452.1:0-3323 GCA_041753195.1 Chromatiaceae bacterium | reverse complement strand
CAGGGGCTCCAGCCGCCCCGGCTCGGCCGCCTGGGCGGGTCCGAGCAGGGGCAGGGAGCAAGCCAGTGCCCAGAGGGCGTGGAGCCGGCACCGGCGCGGGATCTTGGTCAGGAAAGCGATCACAACGGCTCCAGAGGATTTCAAGTACCCACAACGGATTGGGTCTGTCCTCGCTGCCGCCCGGTCGTTGGGGGCCACAGGCGCCGAGAGACCCGCCCCGTCACTTGATGGAGTCTGATCCATGTCAGACGACACCGGCAATCAATGAGTCCTCAACCTCAGTCCCCCGCCCCAGTCGCTCGTGGAACCATGAGCGAAGGGAAGTCGACGTGCCTGGGCGCCTTGCATGGCCGCCGAGTTCTGCATAATTTGTAGCCTCAACTTACAGATTATGCAGAACTCGGTCCAACGGTGATCAAGCGTAGGCTCGAAACCAAGCTCCGTGAGCTGGCGGGATATTACCCCGTTGTGTTGGTGACCGGTCCGCGACAGTCCGGCAAGACAACGCTTTGCCGGGCGGTCTTTCCGGATCGCCCCGATGTTTTATTCGAGGCACTCGACACCCGGGAGTACGCCCGAGCAGACCCCCGGGGGTTCCTGGCCGAGTACGCCGATGGGGCGATCTTGGACGAGGTCCAGCAGGTGCGACGATCTCGCCGGACTACTTCAAGAAACTTCACCGCCTTCCCGCCCGCTCGCGGAGTCAGGGGCCGTAAGTCGACCGCGCGCCATCCTAGTCTACGGCGGTGAGGCCTCCCAGCGCCGGTCGGACCTTCGGATCCTGTCGTGGCGGGATGTCCCGGAGATCCTGACCGACCTGCGCTGACGCCGCGGGGGGTCCGTGCCGCGGCCAGGTTCAGGCTAGAATGCCGCCTGCGCCGCCTTGGCCATCGGTTCAGTCGTCTCCCATCCCCGGCACCCAGCATCATGACCGACCCCGTCGAGACACCCCGTACCAATTTCATCCGCCAGATCATCGACGAGGACCTGGCCTCCGGGCGTCACCAGGGCATCCGCACCCGCTTCCCGCCGGAGCCCAACGGCTACCTGCACATCGGGCACGCCAAGTCCATCGTGCTGAATTTCGGGCTGGCTCGGGATTACCAGGGCACCTGTAACCTGCGCTTCGACGACACCAATCCCCACAAGGAGAACGTCGAGTTTGTTGCGTCCATCCAGGCGGACGTGCGCTGGTTGGGGTTCGACTGGGGCGATCGGCTCTACTTTGCGTCCGATTATTTCGAGCGGCTCTACGGGTTCGCCATCGAGCTGATCGAGAAGGGCCTCGCCTATGTGTGTGATCTCAGCGCCGAGGAGACCCGGGAGTACCGCGGCACCCTGACCGAGCCGGGCCGCGACAGTCCCTGGCGCAACCGCAGCGTGGCGGAGAACCTGGACCTCTTCCGGCGCATGCGCGCCGGCGAGTTTCCGGATGGGGCCCGGAGCTTAAGGGCCCGCATCGACATGGCCTCCCCCAACATCAACATGCGGGATCCGGTCCTGTACCGCATCCGCCACGGGGTGATCCATCACCAGACGGGTAGCGAGTGGTGCCTCTACCCCACCTACGACTACACGCACCCCCTGTCCGACGCCCTGGAGTGCATCACCCACTCCATCTGCACCCTGGAGTTCGAGGACCATCGGCCCCTCTACGACTGGTGCGTAGAGCACGTTTCGGTGCCTTGCCGGCCCCGCCAGATCGAGTTCTCGCGCCTCAATCTCGAGTACACGGTGATGAGCAAGCGGCTCCTCACCCAGTTGGTCGCCGAGGGTCACGTGGCGGGCTGGGACGACCCCCGTATGCCCACCGTCGCGGGCCTGCGCCGGCGCGGCTACACACCGGCCTCGATCCGCGACTTCTGCGAGCGCATTGGGGTGACCAAGTCCGACAATCGGGTGGAGATGGCCATGCTGGAGCACGCCATCCGGGACGACCTGGACACCCATGCACCGCGGCGCATGGCAGTACTGCGACCCCTCAGGGTGGTCATTGACAACCTCCCGGAGGGGCACGAGGAGGAGATGAGCGCCAGCAATCATCCCAAGGCAGCCGCCCTGGGCACCCGCGCCGTGCCCTTCTCCCGGGAGATCTTCATCGACCGAAACGACTTCGCCGAGGTCCCGCCTAAGGGCTTCAAGCGGCTGGTCCCCGGCGGCGAGGTGCGGCTGCGCAATGCCTATGTGATCCGCTGCGACGAGGTCCTGAAGGACGGGGCTGGTCAGGTGGTAGAGCTGCGGGCCACGGCGGACTTGGAGACCTTGGGCCGTAACCCGGAGGGGCGCAAGGTCGCGGGGGTGATCCACTGGGTCTCCGCTACCCGCGGGGTGCAGGCCGAGGTGCGGCTCTACGACCGGCTGTTCCGGGTGCCGGAGCCTGGCACGGGGGGGCGCGACTTCCTCGCCGATATCAACCCCGAGTCCCTGCGGGTCCTCACCGACAGCGTGGTGGAGCCCTCGCTCCGGGGTGCGCCGTCTGGGGAGCGCTTCCAGTTCGAACGGGAGGGCTATTTCGTCGTGGACCCGGACTCCGCCCCCGAGCGGCCGGTGTTCAACCTCACCGTGGGGCTGAGGGACACCTGGGGTAGGAGCCTGTCCAGAGACGGCGCCGGTTAATCGCCGTGCCAGAGAGTGGGGTTAGCGGACGGTAATTTGGTGGAAGCCCGCGGGAAAGGGCCTCGGGTCGAGAATCAGCGAGGTCGCCGGGCGTGCCGAAACGCTTGGGTCGCGGCCACCCCCTCGGCCTCGTTCCCAGTCCGCCGCCGGACACCCGGGAGCCTTGCGGGAGGGGTCATCCTATGAGCGATTTCGGTCTGGATCACGCGTCGCGCCAGCGATCGGAAGGGAGCATGGAAGGGCAGGCGCTCGCCCAAGAGTTCGCGGCCTTGCGGGAACAGGTCGGCCGGTCGATCCTGGGCCAGGCCAACCTGATCGAGCGGCTCCTGATGGCCCTGCTGGCGGACGGCCACCTGCTGGTGGAGGGGGCCCCCGGGCTCGCCAAGACCACCGCGGTGAAGCAGCTCGCCGCCGGGCTCGAGGGGGACTTTCACCGCATCCAGTTCACCCCCGACCTGCTCCCCGCCGACCTCACCGGCACCGAGATCTACCGCCCCAACGACGGCAGCTTCCGCTTTGACCGCGGGCCCATCTTTCATAATCTGCTCTTGGCGGACGAGGTCAACCGGGCCCCCGCCAAGGTCCAGTCGGCCCTGCTCGAGGCCATGGGGGAGCGCCAGGTCACCGTGGGCCGGGAGACCTACCCCCTGCCGCGCCTCTTCCTGGTGATGGCCACCCAGAACCCCATCGAGCAGGAGGGGACCTAT
>JBGSUY010000451.1:0-5611 GCA_041753195.1 Chromatiaceae bacterium | reverse complement strand
CCAAGGCCGAGGCGACCACCGCCGCCGGGGCGGTCCCAGCGCCCACGGCCGCGGCGACGAAGGGGAGGAGCAAGTTCGAGGGCCCCTACAAACACCTGCTGACCGGGGTGTCCTACATGCTGCCCATCGTGGTCGCGGGGGGGCTGTGCATCGCCC
Source organism: Chromatiaceae bacterium (assembly GCA_041753195.1). Classification (GTDB taxonomy): domain Bacteria; phylum Pseudomonadota; class Gammaproteobacteria; order Chromatiales; family Chromatiaceae; genus Thiodictyon. The sequence goes on along the minus strand of JBGSUY010000451.1, from coordinate 5,455 downwards.
TGTCCTTCGTCTTCGGCATCGAGGCCTTCAAGGAGAAGGGCACCCTGGCCGCGGCCCTGATGGACATCGGGGGGGGTGCCGCCTTCAAGCTCATGGTCCCGATCCTGTCGGGCTACATCGCCTACTCCATCGCCGACCGGCCCGGTCTAACCCCCGGCCTGATCGGCGGCATGTTGGCGATGAACCTGGAGGCCGGGTTTCTTGGGGGCATCGTCTCCGGCTTCCTCGCCGGCTACATCGCGCTGCTGATCCGCGACCGGGTCCATGTGCCCCAGCACTTCGAAGGGCTGAAGCCGGTGCTGATCATCCCGCTCCTGTCCACCCTGGCGGTGGGGCTCCTGATGATCTACGTGGTCGGCGCCCCGGTGAAGGCGATCATGGACGGGCTGACCCAGTTCCTCCAGGGGATGGGCTCGACCAATGCCGTTATCCTGGGCCTCATCCTAGGTGGCATGATGGCGGTGGACATGGGCGGGCCGGTGAACAAGGCCGCCTACACCTTCGCGGTGGGGCTCCTGACCAGCGACACCTTCATGCCCATGGCGGCGGTGATGGCGGCGGGCATGACCCCGCCGCTCGGGATCAGTATCGCCACCCTGATCGGCGGCAATCGCTTCACCCAGGCCGAGCGCGAGGCGGGCAAGGCGGCCGGCGTTCTGGGGCTCTCCTTCATCACCGAGGGCGCCATCCCCTTCGCGGCCAAGGACCCGCTGCGGGTCATTCCGGCGGCCATCCTTGGATCCGCCGCGGCCGGTGCCCTGTCCATGTACTTCTCGGTCGGGCTGCGAGCACCCCACGGCGGCGTCTTCGTGCTGGCCATCCCGAACGCGGTCAGTCACCTGGCCTGGTATGCCCTGGCGATCCTCGTCGGCACCGCCCTGACGACCGTCGCACTGCTGGTCCTGAAGCCGTCGCTGGAGGAGCCCAAGCCGGCTGCCGCGGCGGGCCTTGTCACCAAGTAACGCGCAGCGGCCCGCTCGCGGGGCGAGCGGGTCCACACCCTGAACCTTTAAGGAGACGAAACATGTTGCATCGCCATACCGTCGGTATCATCGGCACCGGACAGGTGGGCATGGCCGCGGCCTCTGCCCTGTTCCAGCAGCGCATCGCCAATGAGCTTATCCTGGTCGACCTCGACCGTCGCCGCGCCGAGGGCGAGGCCATGGACCTGATGCACGCCCAGGGCTATGTGGGGCGGCGGCGGGTACGGGCCGGGGACTATACGGACCTGGCCGACGCCCAGATCGTGATCGTCACCGCCGGGGTCGGCCAACGGCCTGGAGAGGACCGGCTGTCGCTCTTGAACCGCAACGCCGCGGTCTTCCGCCAGATCGCCGAGCAGCTCGACCGCCATGCGCCGGAGGCTATCCTGCTGATCGCCTCGAACCCGGTGGACGTCCTCACCCACGTGATGCAGGAGCTCTCGCAACGCCCCCACGAGCGGGTGATCGGCACCGGGACCATGCTGGACACGACGCGCCTGCGCAGCCTGCTCGCGGAGCACTATCAGGTGGACCCCCGCTCGGTGCACGCGCTGATCCTGGGCGAGCATGGGGACTCCGAGATCGCGGTCTGGAGCCAGGCCAACGTCGGCGGTACCCCGGTGCTCCACAACACCATCCTCGGCAAGCCCTACGATCCAGCCCTGCTCACCTCCATCTTGACCCAGGTGCGGCGCGCCGCCTATGAGATCATTGAGCGCAAGGGCTACACCAACTGGGCCATCGGGCTGGTCCTGGCCCATCTGGTGCGCACCATCCAGGAGGACCAGGGCAGCGTTCTGCCCATCAGCGTGCGGCTGCGCGGTGAGTACGGGATCGAAGGGGTGTGTCTCAGCATCCCGGTCACGGTGGGGATTCATGGTGCGGGCGGGCGGGTGCCAATCCCACTGGAGGATGCGGAGCGGCAGGCGTTGGTGACCTCCGCGGAGACCCTGACACAGTGCCTGCGCTCGCTTGATCTGTGAGAGGGAGGCTGCGGCCATACGCAAGGTCGGTGGCTGCCTTGCGACACAAGTCGGACGCCGTGGGCCCGCGGGGGCCTCGCACCGGCGCGAAGAAGGTAATGTCATGAGCGTCATCACGAACCCGCTGTTCCCCGGGAAGCACTTCATCGGCACGGTGCTCGAGGCCCTCGAGACCAAGACCGCAATGTCGGGCGAGCTCGCCCGGCGGTACCTGCAGCGCGCGGCGATGGCCGGGGTCGTCATCGGCCTGCTCTATGCGGTGAACTTCGCCATCATCGCGGCCTTCGACGCCGTGCAGTTGGGGGAGGCCACGCTGCACCCGCTGGGCAAGATCGCCGGCGCGTTGGCCTTTGGCTGGGCCCTGGTCTTCATCCACTACTCGAAATCCGAGCTCCTCACGTCGAACATGATGGTCGTGTCGATCGGCGCCTACCACCGCCGCATCGGATGGCTGAAGGCGCTGCGCCTCCTCTCGCTCTGCTACATTGGCAACTTCTTGGGCGGGCTGTTCATGGCGCTGCTCCTGCGGTTCAGCACCCTGGCCGAGGGACAGGTCTTGGCGGAGATGGGGCATTCCGTGGCGGTCAAGCTGGCCTACATCAGCAACGGTGCTGGCGGTTGGGGCGACCTCTTCGTGCGGGCGATCCTGTGCAACTTCATGATCAACCTGGCGATGCTGCTGGTCTACAACGGCCTGATCAAGGACGACCTCACCAAGAGCCTCGTCATGATCGTGTCGGTGTTCATCTTCGCGTTCCTGGGCTTCGAGCACTCCGTCGCCAACACGGTGCTCTTCACCATCATTGGTCTCAAGGAGGGCATCGACCTCGGCCTCGCGGCAGGCAATGTGGTCATCGCCCTTGCCGGCAATTTCATCGGCGGCGGCCTGCTCATCGGCCTGTACTATGCCTACGTCAACGACGACGCCAAGTACCTGCGCACGCGCCCGCAGGCCGCGGGCTCGCCAGGACAGGTGAACCAATGAGGGGCCCGCAAGGATCGGATACGCAGGGCAATGGATCGTCGATCAGTTTGGCCCTACTGATTTTGTATTCGCGACGAGATCCATGCGTGGCGATCCGGCCGGCACGACAACCCCACCGAATCGTCCAGGCAACAGGCAGGCAACCGGGCTCGTAGGCCGTCTATGCGGGCCATAAGGCGTTCAATTAACAGGATCGAGGGAGAATAGGCATGTACAAGATGGTTCTGATCCGACACGGCGAATCGATCTGGAACAAGGAAAACCGGTTCACCGGCTGGACCGACGTCGATTTGAGCGAAAAAGGGGTGGCCGAGGCGATAGAAGGCGGCCGGGTGCTGAAGCGCGAAGGCTACCAGTTCGACATCGGCTATACGTCGTTGCTCAAACGCGCCATCAAGACCTACAACGAGGTAACCGAGCAGTTGGACCAACTGTGGATCCCGGTCAAACGTTCCTGGCGTCTGAACGAGCGCCACTACGGCGCCCTGCAGGGCCTGAACAAAAGCGAGACGGCCGAGAAATTCGGCGAGGATCAGGTCAAGATGTGGCGCCGTAGCTATGACGTTCCGCCACCCCCGCTGACCGTGGACGACCCGCGGTACCCTGGCAAGGACCCGCGTTATGCGGATCTGACCGCCGCGGAGCTGCCGCTGACCGAATGCCTGAAGGATACCGTGGCGCGGTTTCTGCCGCTGTGGCATGACGACATCGCGCCCACGATCAAGTCCGGCAAGCGGGTGCTGATCGTTGCGCATGGCAATAGTCTGCGCGCGCTGGTGATGTACCTGGATCATATTAGCGAGGCCGACATCGTAGAGCTGAATATCCCGACCGGGATGCCGCTGGTTTACGAGCTGGATGCGGACCTCAAACCCATCAAGTCCTACTATCTCGGCGACCCGGAGCAGGTGAAGGCGGCTATGGAGGCGGTCGCCAAGCAGGGCAAGAAGCAAGCGTGATTCGGCGATCGAAACTCGCGGGTGCAGGGTACCCCTTCCCTACCCAGTATCAGGCTATCAAGAGCGGATCAGGCAGAGGGGAACCAGCATCTCCGACTCCGAGAGTCCGCCGTGCTGGCCGATCAGGTCGTGGTGCTCCTCGAAGGGCAGCCACTGGCGGATCACCCGATTAGCGGTGGGGAGCAGGCAATAGTCGCCGATGCGCTCCGCGAAGCGGGGATGCGCAGGACCCACGCCGAAAAAGCCCGAATCCCACAGCAGCTGGCTGGGCCGGACCTCCACCAGCCCGCCCAGACGTCCGGCGCAGTAGTCGAGGAAGGCGGACTCGCGGCCAGACCGCACGTAAGCGAAGGCGGCGCGGCCCTCGCCGCACAGGGGCAAGGCCAGACAGTCTGCAAGCCGCGAGTGGTCCCCGAGGTCAATCAGGTCCCCGGGCCCCAGGTCCACCTGACCGTGATCGGCGCAGACCAACATCAGGGTATCGGTGCCGGCGATGCGGTCCAGCAGCTCCTCCAGCGCCGTCTCCAGGATCGCAAGATGCTCGGCGGCGGCGTGGCTCCCGATCCCGTGGTGATGACCGATGGAGTCGAGCTCCGGCCAGTAGACGTAGACGTACTTTGGCTCCCAGTGCCGGCGCAGCAGCCGGGCGGTCTGGCGAATGAGGGAGCGCAGACCATCGTAGCCGAGCACCTGGGCCGCCCCCGTGTGAGCCAGGTTGAAGTCCGAGCGGGCAATCCACTCGGGGGTGACCACCCAGGAGGAGGTGGCGATCCGGCCAAACAGGGACCGCCGGCCAAAGAGGCGCGCCGTGTCCAGGCCGGCCGCCCGGTAGGGCACGCCTCCGAATCGCGGGGTCCCCGGCAGCACCGTCATCACGCAGCCGAGCTCCCCCATCCAGGTGTGCCAGCCGGTGAGTCCATGGCGCAGGGGGGCATCCCCAGTCAGATAGGTGGTGATGGCGGTGGCGGTGGTGGAGGGAAAGACCGAGCTGAGGGCCCCGAGCCGATGGCGCATCAGGATCCCGTTGGGCGAGCGGCGTGCCAGCCAGCGGTCACCCAGACCGTCAATCACCACCAGCACCAGGTTAGTCGCCCGGGCGAGTTCGGCCTCCGGCACCAGTGTCAGGGGCGGGTGCTCCGCGGAGCCGCCACGGGCCTGAATGATGGAGGCAACCAGGTTGAGGATGCCGCCCCCCTGGTAGTCGGGCCTGAGACCGGGAGGGGGGTCGCGGATCATGGGGGTCCGGTTGCTCGGCGGGCAGCGCCCAAGGGACGGCGGGTCGGCCAAGGGTAGCACCGCCGCCCGCCACCCTTGAAACCGAGCCCGCGCCTGCCCCAATATGGGCCTACCCGGGCCTCCTCACACGGACTTGGGATTGAGGGGTCGTGGCTGATTTGCGGCGATCCCGCGGGACTTGCCGTTGGTCCCCTTGGGGCGGCGGGCCGCAGGTGCCGACGGCGAGACCTTTTTCGGCGTCGCCTTAGACACGGACGCGGCGCGCACCCGAGACTTCTTTGCGGGCATCGGCTCCGGTGCCGCCGCGGC
>JBGSUY010000450.1:0-3713 GCA_041753195.1 Chromatiaceae bacterium | reverse complement strand
GGCCGCGTCTCTGCCGGTCGGGATACGCGGCCCACGACAGCGCGAGCGCATCTCCGGCGGAACATCCGAGGACGGGGCCGAGCCCCTTGATCTCGGCGGCCCAGGAAGGCGCGTCCGTCCTCGACCCCACCGGTCCGTCAGCGCGGTGTGAGCCGCTCCCGTAGACGACCTGGGGTGGCGGGATTAGATCCGTGGATCCTTGGCCCTCGAATCTCCCGTTCATTCCGCAACCGGCGAGATCCCTCCCGGGCTTGGGGCGGCAGTCTGCCCCGAGCGCCCGATGCAGCGCTCGGGCGCCGCGCCTTGGAAGATGCCAAGGGTCCAGGATCCCCAGGGCCCGCGCCACCGCACGATCAGGTTTCAACTCCCACCGGACGCAGGAGCGCCCAGGGTCACTCGGATTCGCTTGCTCCATGGGCGCACCCCGCGCTCGGGCTGGGCCAACCTCAACCGCCGCGCCGAACCGCACGCCGTCAATGCAGCATCGCCACCACCAGGTTCAACCCCATGGTCTTCCCTATCCCGACCCGCGCCGTAGCCCTCAGACCCAGTCCCGTCCAGGATCAGGCACCCGCCCACTCCCCGCGGTGCCTCAATCGTCGGGCGGACCGCGCCCGCCCCAGGGTCGGGCGCGAATCGCGAGCGCCTAAGAGACTGATCGCTCTGGGTCTCCTACTGAGCCCTGCCCTCGCGCTGGCCTCCGGTGACCAGCAACGGCTGGACCTCACGGAGCACTGGGTCGGTCTGACCGCGCTGGTGATCTTCGTCGCCGCCTATCTCCTGGTGATGGTGGAGGAGTTCATCCATCTGCGGAAGTCCAAGCCGGTGATGTTCGCCGCTGGCCTGATCTGGGGCCTGATCGGCTGGATCTACGTCCAGCACGGGATACCCCACAGCGCCGAAACCGCGGTACGCCACACCCTGGAGGAGTATGCGGAGCTGATGCTGTTCCTCTTGGTGGCGATGACCTACATCAACGCCATGGACGAGCGCCATGTGTTCGAGGCCCTGCGCTCCTGGCTGGTCCGAAAGGGCTTCAGCCTGCGCGCCCTGTTCTGGGTGACCGGCACCCTCGCCTTCTTCATCTCGCCCATCGCGGACAACCTGACCACGGCGCTTCTGATGGCCGCCGTGGTCATGGCCGTGGGCGGCAACGACCGGCAATTTGTCCTGCTCGGCTGCATCAACATCGTGGTGGCGGCCAATGCCGGCGGCGCCTTCAGCCCGTTTGGCGACATCACCACCCTGATGGTCTGGCAAAAGAATATCCAGGCCAGCAATGGCGCCATCGATTTCTGGACCTTCTTCATGCTGTTCATCCCCTCGGTGGTGAATTGGCTGATTCCGGCCATCGCCATGAGCTTCGCCGTGCGCGACGGCAAACCCGAGGAGGGCGGGGCCATGATGGCCACCAAGCGGGGCGCCGTGCGGATTGGCCTGCTGTTCCTGGCCACCATCGCAACCGCCGTCGGCTTCCACAACTTCCTACATCTGCCCCCGGTGATCGGCATGCTGACCGGCCTGTCCTACTTGAAGCTCTTCGCCTATTACCTGAAGCGCACGGGGGAGAATCACTTGGCTCAGGGCGAGGACAACGAGGACCTCGGCAGCCCGGTCGCCTTCGACATCTTCCGCAGCGTCGCGCGGGCCGAGTGGGACACCTTGTTCTTCTTCTGCGGCGTCGTGCTCTGCGTGGGGGGACTCGGATTCATCGGCTATCTGGCCCTCTTGTCCGGCGCCATGTATGGGGGCTGGGGGCCGACCGTGGCCAACACGGCGGTCGGCGTGCTGTCGTCGGTGGTGGACAACATCCCCGTGATGTTCGCGGTGCTGACCATGAGCCCGGACATGTCCATCGGCCAGTGGATGCTTGTCACCCTGACCGCCGGCGTCGGCGGCTCCCTGCTGTCAATCGGGTCCGCCGCCGGCGTTGCCCTGATGGGTCAGGCGCGCGGCGTCTACACCTTCTTTGGCCACCTCAAATGGACGCCCGTGATCGCCGCCGGCTACGGGGCGAGCATCTTCACCCACATGTGGCTGAACAGCCACGCTTTCTGAGTCCCAACGTGCAGGCGCGCAAGGTCTATCGACGTCCGCACCTGAGAATCTGCGGGTCGGGTTCCCCTGCCAATCTATAAGGTTCACCGGGCAGCAAATTTCCCACCTGGGCACTTGTTGGGCCGTCGGCTCCGGTCTACTCTTGAGCGATGGCAGGCGGATTGGCAGTTTGTTCTACCCCGTCGGGATAGACTACCGTCGCAGAGTACCTAGAGTGGCTGGACCTGGCCCCGATGGTCCTCGGATCACCGCCACGGACTATCAGGGGCTCTAACCAGACCCCCATGAGCGCTTAACCGACATCGTTGGGGCCTAACTGGCACATCGGATGACTGGGATTGCAGCCGATCAGCTCCTAGAGCCGGTCACCCCGGACGCCCCCGCGGGGCCGGACCTCGAGTACGACCCAACCTATCGGGCCGCCTTTGACGCCGCCCAGGGGACACCAGAACGCCAGATCGGGAGCACCGTGGTCTCCGGGGAGGAGCCCGACTGGCACCGGGTGCAGGGGCTGGCCTCGGACCTGTTGACTCACTCGAAGGACCTGCGGGTCGCCGTGCTGCTCACCCGCGCCCTGGCGAGGGTCCAGGGCCTCGATGGCCTGGAATCCGGACTCGCGTTGATTCAGGGGTTGATGGAGCGCTACTGGGACCAGGTCTACCCCCAACTCGACCCCGAGGACGACTACGACCCCACCGCCCGCGTCAACTGCCTACTCGACCTGTGCGACCGCGCGCTCCTGCTCGATGCCCTGCGCGACACGCCGCTCGTTCGATCCCGTGTGTTCGGGCCCGTGACCTATAGGGCCATTGAGATCGCAGAGGGTCGGACGAGCGCACCATCGGACGGCAAGGCGCTGGATGCCGCGGCGATCAATGGCGCCTTCCAGGAGTGCGACGGCGATGAGCTCAAGCGAACCGCCGCCGCGGTGGCGGGCGCGCTCGATCGGGCGCGGTCCATCCTCGATGGGCTGGGCGCACGGATCCGGTCCGATCAGATGCCGGACTTCGATCCGTTGACCGGACTTCTGGCCGCCATCGAGAGGGCCCTGCAGCCTCACCTGGCCCAACGCGGTCGATCAGGCCTGCGAGCACGGCGGCCGGGACAACGTGACGGCGGTAGTCATCGAGGTTATCGGACCCGGGGGTCTCCCGCGCCCCTGACCCCCGGCGTCTCGGCGGGGCCCTCGTCCACCCGGGTCATCGGAAGCACCCCAGCCCCGCCCATGGGTGTCCGCTCCAGCGGATCCCCTCGCTGCCGGACCCCGGAGCATCCGTGCCGGAGCAGACGCCAGCGACCGCGACCAATCCCTCACCTGCAAACACCAGGGGCACATAGGGACGCAGCCAGGGGGGGATTCCGGCCTCCTGGAAGAGCTTCTTGAGTGACCGCCGGTGACCCGCGCCCCTTGGCCGACAGCGCTGGCCCTCGAGACCGAAATGCACCCGGAGGGGGTCGAGGGGACCCATCCCGCCCCGCTCCAGGGTTCCGAGGGGTGGAGGCAGGTTCAGCACGGGCCCGTGCCAATCCAGGACCGTCCGGATGGGCGGGGGCGGCAGGGGCCTCAGGGCGAAGAGGTCGCCCCGGTAGCGGCGGATCTCGCAACCAGGCCAGGCCACCAGGGGATTGGCGTCGGCCCGGGCGGGCAGGACCTC
>JBGSUY010000449.1:0-4429 GCA_041753195.1 Chromatiaceae bacterium | reverse complement strand
CCCCCCCCTCGTTCAGGGCCTGGACCGCATTGTCGATCAGGTGCTTGAAGAGTGAGCGCAGTTGGTTCTTGTGACCAGGCAGCTCCGGAAGCACCTGGGCCGGTCGCCAGTCCACCACGATGCCGCCGGCCAGCAGCCTGTCCGTCTCAAGCTCCAGCACCTGGCGCAGCAGCTCATTGACGTTGACCATGGCCCCGGCCTCCCGAGGCTCCTCGGGCAGGGCGGCACGCAGTGACTCCAAGGCCTTGGCCCCGGCGGCGCTGATCTGCCCCAGCATGTCCACCAGTGTCTGCAGGCTGGCCGTGCCAGCCCGGGCCATGGCGGCGGCGGCGTGGATCACGTTCATTGGGGCCTGTAGTTGGTAGATGGCCGCGGCCAGGGCCTCGCGCATCCCGTGCACCAGCTGCTGCTCGGCGAGCCGGGCCCGCAGATTCTCCAGATGGGCACGCTCGATCTCCCGGCGCCGGGCGGTGATCTCGTTGGCCAGGAGCAGGAGGCGCCGATCCCCCTTGGGCTTAAGGGAGAAGAAGCCCCGGGCGCTGGGGTCCAGCTCGTCCGCCGGGGTGCCGGAGCAGGAGAACCAGCGGGGTCCGGTCCCGCCCGGGGTCTCGATGCTCACCTCCAGGTCCTTGAAGCCCTGCCCGGCCAGGCAGGCATCCACCGGATCCAACCCCGCCTGCTCGCGGATAGCGGCGGTGAGGACCTCCACGGGCTCACGCCCCCGCAGATCCCCGAAGAGCTTCTTGTACTCCTGGTTGTCCAGCAGGACCCGCCCCTGCGCATCCAGGAGCATGACCACCAGGGGGGCGGCGTCCAGCACGGTCTCGATCCGTGCCTTCTGCTGGCGCAGGGCCCCCTCCAGCTCGTGCACCCTGGTCACGTCCCGGTGCATTCCGAGGAAGTACCGCAGGGTTCCCTGCCGGTCCAGCACCGGTGAGATGGTGAGCTCGGCCAGGTAGTCACCCCCCTGCTTGGTGCGATTGATCAGGGTGCCGGTCCAGGTCTGCTTGCGCTGTATGGTCCGCCACAGGTGCTTGTAGATGCTGTAGGGGGTGGCGTTGTTGGACAGGATGGATTCGTTCTTGCCAAGGACCTCCGCCCGGCTGTAGCCGGTGAGCGACTCGAAGGCGCGGTTTGCATAAAGGATATTGGCCCCGGGGTCGGTGATGGAGATGGCGGAGGGTGCCTGCTCCACCGCCTCGAAGAAGAGGCGAGGCGGCAAGGGATCAGCCGGGTCCCCCGCCATGAGGCTTAGGGCCTCGATGACCTCCACCGGCGTACCCGGCGGCGGCGCGGCGAGGAACGCACCCAGGGCATTGACGAGGGTCTGGTCTGGGGACTGTGACGGTTGACTCATCGACACCGGGGCCCTCCTGCGCGCCCTTCATTCTTCGACAGGAAGAGCCGCAGCAAAACCCGTGCCCCGAGCGAACGTCGGAGCGCCGCCCCGGCGCGATGGGACCTCTCAGGCGGCGCTAGGGCTGCGGGGGCGCGTCGCGGCGGGGCGCCGTTCTTCGGATAGATGCCCGTCCGGGCATGAGGTCACTGTCGGGTTTGCGACAAGCCGCTGAATCGCGACCGGCGCCTTGTCGCAGCCCTAACAGCCCGGGGCCTTCGCGTGGATGACGAGCTTGCCCCTCCGTCAGTACTCAGGGACCGCGTCAACCCCGCACCCTTTGGCGCCTAGAGCCGTCCCCGGCGCACCCCGCCGGGGCACCGGGGGCCGCTTCCCGGCCGCTGGCACCCCCTTTGCAGGACCACGTCCAAAGGCCCAGCCGAGGCGAAACGCCACGACGGGCGATCCCCCAACACCCAAGGCGCCGACAGGCATGGGCGATTACCTGCTGCTGATCCTCGCCACCGCGCTGGTCAACAACGTCGTGCTGGTGAAGTTTCTAGGGCTTTGCCCCTTCATGGGGGTTTCGAGCAAGCTGGATTCCGCCCTGGGGATGAGCCTTGCCACCACCTTCGTGCTGACCCTGGCCTCGGTGGCGGGCTGGCTGCTGGAGCATCTGGTGCTTGAGCCTCTGGACCTGGGCTATCTGCGCATCCTGACCTTCATCCTGGTCATCGCCTCCGTGGTGCAGTTCACCGAGATGGCGGTGCGCCGGATCTCCCCCGCCCTCTACCAGGTTCTGGGGATCTTCCTGCCGCTGATCACCACCAACTGCGCCGTGCTGGGGGTAGCCCTGCTCAACGTCCAGGAGGGTCACGGGTTCCTGGAGAGCGTGCTCTACGGGATCGGCTCGGCCCTGGGCTTCTCACTGGTCATGGTGCTGTTCGCGGGGTTGCGGGAGCGCCTCGCCCTGGCCCAGGTGCCGGCGGCCTTCGCCGGTCAGCCCATCGCCTTCATCGTGGCCGGGCTCCTGTCCTTGGCCTTCATGGGATTTGCAGGCCTGGCCTGAGGGCCCGGCGGCTGCATCGCAACCGGAGGCTCAGACACCCATGCTCGAGGCTATCGGCAGTCTCACCCTACTCGGCCTGACCCTGGGGGGGCTGCTAGGTGTGGCGGCCCGCCTGCTGCGGGTGGAGGGGAATCCGCTCACCGAGCAGGTGGCGGCCCTGCTGCCTGGCTCCCAATGCGGTCAATGCGGCTACCCAGGATGCGCTCCGGCGGCGGAGGCCATCGCCTCGGGGGCCGCGGCGCCCACCATCTGCCCGCCCGGGGGGCGTGCCGTCGCGGAGGAGCTGGCCGGGTTGCTTGGGGTGTCCGTGGATCTGTCGGGGGTAGCGGACCAGGCACCCGCCATCGCGCATATTCACGAGGGGCTCTGCATCGGCTGCTGCAAGTGCTTCAAGCGATGCCCCACGGACGCGATCATGGGGGCCAACAACATGATCCACAGCGTCTTCGCCGACGCCTGCACGGGGTGCGGCCAGTGCTTCGAGGTGTGCCCGACCGAGACCATCCAGATGCGCCCGGTCACGCCCAGCCTCCAGACCTGGTTCTGGCCCAGCCCCGCCGCATACGCATCTAAGGTGAGTCCATCTAAGGTGACCCCATGAAGCTCTTCAAGATCCGCGGCGGCGTCCACCCGGAGGACCGCAAGGCCCTGGCCAACGGGCAGCCCATCGAGGACTTGCCCCTGCCGCCCTTGCTCCATGTGCCGCTGCAGCAGCACATCGGCAGCCCTGCCGCACCGGCGGTCCGCCGGGGCCAGCGGGTGGCCAAGGGGGAGCTGATCGCCCATAGTCAGGGCGCCGTCTCCGCGCCCGTACACGCACCGACCTCTGGCCGCATCATGGGGATCGGGAGCTATCCCGCCCACCACGCCTCCGGGCTCTCGGTGCCGACCATCACCCTACAGCCGGACGGCGAGGACCGCTGGCACGAGTCCGTGCAGGGAGCCCCAGACCCCTTCGGTCTGGACCCCGACGAGATCGCCGCGCGAGTCTCGGCGGCCGGCATCGTGGGCCTGGGGGGCGCCACCTTCCCCTCCGCGGTCAAGCTCAACCTGCGCCGAAAATACAGGCTGCGTACCCTGGTCATCAACGGGGCAGAATGCGAGCCCTACCTCACCTGTGACGACCGGCTCATGCGCGAGCAGGCCCCTGAGGTGCTGGACGGCATCCGACTCATGGCCCAGGCCCTGGGGGTCTCCCAGGTCCTGATCGGGATCGAGGGGAACAAGCCGGAGGCCCAGAAGGCCATGGCCGCGGCCGCCGCCGGTTCGTCCGAGATCCCACTCGAGATTCGGGTCCTGTCCCTGCCCCTGCGCTATCCCATGGGGTCGGAGAAGCACCTGGTGCAGGCCCTGACCGGCCGCGAGACCCCGGCCCGGGGTCTCACCGCGGACGTCGGGGTGGTGGTGCACAATCCGGCCACCGCCTTCGCGGTCCACGAGGCCCTGCGCCTGGGGCGCCCCCTGGTTGCCCGGGTGGTGACATTGAGCGGGGGCGCCATCGTCTCGCCCCGCAACCTGAGGGTCCCCCTCGGCACCACGGTGCAGCGGCTGATCGATCACGCCGGGGGCTTCCGCTCGGAGCCCGCCCGGCTGGTGAGCGGCGGACCCATGATGGGCCAGCCCCTGCCGAGCACCCGGGTGCCCATCGTCAAGGGATCCAACGGCATCCTGGCCTTGACCACTGCGGAGACCCGTGCCCGGGATCCCGGGCCCTGTATCCGCTGCGCGAGCTGTGTCCACGCCTGCCCCTGCGGCCTGCTACCCCTGGAGCTGGCGGCCCACACCCGGGCCGGAAACCTGGAGGGGGCGGTCCGCTTGGGGCTCATGGACTGCATCGGCTGCGGCTCCTGCTCCTACGTCTGTCCGGCCCGGATCCCCCTGGTGCAGTACTTCAACTACGCGAAGGGGGAGATGGCGGCCCGCGGGCGGGCCAAGCAGAAGCAGACCGAGACCCGCCGACTGGCGGAGCAGCGGACCGCGCGCATCGAGGCCGTTCAGCGGGCCAAGCGGGAGGCCATGGCGGC
>JBGSUY010000448.1:0-1735 GCA_041753195.1 Chromatiaceae bacterium | reverse complement strand
GGAGATCCACCGCCGCATCGCCGCCCTGGACCTGGATGCCCTGCGCGCAAAGGCCCTCGCCAGCTACTGGAGACGGGCCCGATTCGAGCACCTGCCGGCCGCCACCGAGGCGCGCGAGCGCCGCATCGACCCGACCATCGAGGCCCGATCTGACATCACCCTCCCGGACGGCCGCACCCTGGTGCGTGCCGGGGAGCGGGTCAATCCGCTCGATCACGTTCCCTTCGGTCTGCGGCTCGTGGTGTTCGATCCAACCGATTTGGTCCAGGTCCGCACAGCGCACGAGCTCGGCGATACTCCCGGGTCCGCGCGGCCGCTCTATCTCGCTACCCGGTTTGATCGCGAGGCTGGCTGGGAGGGGTTCCGGGCGGTCGAGGACACCCTCGATGAGCCGGTTTATCTCCTGACCCCGGACGTGCGCGAGCGCTTCGCCCTGGAGCGCGCGCCGGCCACCGTGGAGGCCAGTGGCCGCTCCTTCCTGGTGCGCGAGTATCCCCCGGAGCGGCCCTGATGCACTCCCTACCCGGATCCCGGTGGAGGATCTGGCGGGCACTGCTCCTTTTGGTCGTCGTGGCTGTCGGATGGGGAGCGAGCGCACCGGGACGTGCTGCCGACCCTGCCTGCCCGGACGCGGAGCTCTTCTCCGGCAAGCTGATCACCGATGTCTGCTGGGCCTGTCTCTTCCCGGTGCGCATTGCCGGGCTTTCCATGTTTGGCGGCGCCGTTCCGGAGGGCGCCGCCTCCGGTGTCCTCTGCAGCTGCAACGACGCGCTGGGCGTGCCCCATCCCGGGTTCACCGTGGGCCTGTGGGAGCCGGCCCGCCTCATCGAGCTGGTGCACGCCCCCCGCTGCTCCCCCGCCCTCGGAGGCATCCGCCTGCCCATGGGCAGCCGGCGGCTGATGGGCACGCCGGGGCAGGCCGAGTACGACGCGAGCGACAGCGCCTTCTACAACTACCACTGGTACGCCTTCCCGCTGCTGATCCTGCTCGATCTCTTCTGGGACGACCGCTGCAATCCGGACGGCTACACCGACTTTGACGTGCTCTATCTCTCGGAGCTGGACCCGACCTGGAACCACGACGAGCTGGCCTTCTTCACCAACCCCGAGGCGGCCTGGCTCGCCAATCCGGTGGCGCTCTCGGCCTGCCTGGCGGATGCCGCCGCCGCAACGGCGGGCACCCCGATCGATGCGCTCTTCTGGTGTGCCGGCACCTGGGGCAACCTCTATCCCTTCACCGGACGCGGCCCGACCCTGGGATCGCGGGCAAGAGAATCCAGCCTCTCGGCGGCCCGCTCCCTCGCGGCCCTGCATCGCCGGGGTCTCGCGCGCCGCACCATGGGCAACGATGCCCTGTGCGCGGCTCCCTTCGCCCCCTTCCTGCCGAAGAGCCAGTACAAGCTCTCGATGTTCTTTCCGCTGCCGGAGACCCAGCGCGCCCACGTGATCGGCGAGAGCCCCCTGCGCTGGGGGGAGTGGCGGAACCTCCCCGGCGTGGGTGAGGACCACCTCTACCTCCTGTGGCGCTGGAATGACTGCTGCGCGACCTTCTGATGGCCACCCCCTGTGGGTCCGGGCCCTGGCCGCCCTGGTCTGCGTGAGCCTCGCCTGGACCCCCTGGGCCCTGACCTGGGGGGATGCCTTCAGTGACGCCGCGGCGGCTGGTCAGGCGGCCGGAGCCAGCGCGCGTGAGCTGGTGCCGGTTCCCTCGACCGCCGGGCAGAGCGTCGTCATG
>JBGSUY010000447.1:0-2064 GCA_041753195.1 Chromatiaceae bacterium | reverse complement strand
GCCGCGCTTGCCACCCTCGCCGAGCTGGGGCTCACGCCGGGGGTCGCCGTCGAAGGACGTACGGGATTGTGCCTGGAGCCGACGGATGAGGCCGACGACGGCTACTGGCTCTCGTTCGTGCGCTTTGAAATCCCGCGGCTGAGCTCCGAGGGATGGCGGATCGAGATCGATCCGGAGTTCGACTTCCGGATCATAGAAACGGGTGACTGGAGCCTGGAGATCGCGGAGGACGAGGGCGGTGCCTGGTTCGACGTGGGGCTCGGGATCGAGGTCGAGGGCCAGCGAATCGACCTGCTGCCGCTGCTGCTCGAGGTCATCCAGCACTCGGGCATGGACCTCTCGCCGCGGGCGCTCGAGTCGACGGATCCGTCCGCCGAGCTGCCCGTCCGTCTCGAAGACGGTCGGCTGATCCTGATGCCCGCCTCCCGGCTGCGCCCGATCCTCAGCACCCTCATCGAGCTCTACGACCCCGAGCAGCGACTGGTCGCGGGCGGACGCCTGCGGATGCCGAGGCTCGCGGCCGGGGAGTTGACCACCATCGCCGAGGCCGATCCGAGCCTGCGCTGGCAGGGCGGCGAGTCGGCACTGGCCCGGGGTCGACAGCTCAAGGGGTTTCAGGGGATCGCCCCGGTCGCACCCCCGAGCGGACTGAACGCGGAGCTGCGCCCCTATCAGCGACAGGGACTCGACTGGCTACAGTTCCTGCGCGAGCTCGATCTCGGCGGCGTGCTGGCGGACGACATGGGGCTCGGCAAGACCGTCCAGACGCTCGCCCATCTGCTCGTCGAGAAGGAATCCGGACGCGCCGACCGCCCGAGCCTGGTCGTCGCCCCAACCACCTTGATGTTCAACTGGCGGCGCGAGGCGGCCCGCTTTGCGCCGAGTCTCAAGGTGCTGCTCCTACACGGACCCCAGCGCGGCAAGCGCTTCGAGGCCATACCGGATCACGACCTGGTCCTCACCACCTATCCCTTGTTGCCGCGGGATCTCGAGTCGCTGCAGGCGCAGCCCTTTCATCTACTCGTCCTGGACGAGGCCCAGGCCATCAAGAACCCGCGCGCCAAGGTCGCCCAGGCGGCGCGGCAGATCCAGGCGCGGCATCGGCTGTGCCTCACCGGCACCCCGATGGAGAACCACCTGGGGGAGCTATGGGCCCTGTTCGATTTCCTGATGCCCGCCATGCTGGGCGACGAGCGCCGGTTTCGGCGGCTGTTCCGCACACCCATCGAACGCGACGGCGACGCTGAGCGCCGGGACGGCCTGCGACGGCGCATCGCCCCCTTCCTAATGCGCCGCACCAAGGAGACCGTGGCCGCCGAGTTGCCGCCCAAGACGGAGATATTGCGCGAGGTGGCCCTGGTCACCGACCAGCGTGATCTCTACGAGACCCTGCGTCTGGCCCTGCACCGACGCGTGCAGGCGGAGGTCGCCAAGAAGGGACTGGCTCAGAGCGGCATCATTATCCTGGATGCCCTGCTCAAGCTCCGCCAGGTGTGCTGCGACCCGCGCCTGGTGAGCGTGCCGAGCGCCGCCCGGGTTAAGGGCTCGGCCAAGCTGGACCTGCTCATGACGCTACTCCCCGAGCTCCTGGAGGAAGGCCGACGGGTGCTGCTGTTCTCCCAGTTTACAAGCATGCTCGGCTTGATCGAGCAGGCCCTGGGCGAGCGCGGCATCAAGCCCGGCGCAGACTACGTCAAGCTCACCGGCCAAACGAAACGGCGCGACGAGCCGGTAGACCGTTTCCAGTCGGGGGAGGTGCCGCTGTTCCTGATCAGCCTCAAGGCCGGCGGCAGCGGGCTCAACCTCACCGCCGCGGATACGGTGATCCACTACGACCCCTGGTGGAACCCCGCCGCCGAGCGCCAGGCCACGGACCGCGCCCACCGCATCGGACAGGACAAGCCGGTCTTCGTCTACAAACTGCTGACCGAGGGCACGGTGGAACAACGGGTCGCGGATCTGCAGGCGCGCAAGCAGGCCCTGGCGGATGCCATGCTCGCGGGCGGCGTCGGAGAGGAGGCTGTCGGCGAGCTGGCTTTTCTTGGCCTGGAGCTGGTGGATGCG
>JBGSUY010000446.1:0-4742 GCA_041753195.1 Chromatiaceae bacterium | reverse complement strand
AGGTCGGCGGCGGCCCGGGCGCTGGTCCACCAATAGTCCCGCTGCATGGCCTCCCCTTCCTGACCCACGACGGCGCAGCTCAGGCTGTGGCGGGTGGTGGGAAAGCCACCGACGAAACCATGGCTGTTGCCATAGACATGGAGGCCCGTGTGGGTCTCGAGACTCGCCCCCTCCGAGTTGACGATCCGGGGGTCCCGGGCCCGGGCCGCGTCCTCGCACGCGCAGGCGATCTCGATCGCGTCTCCCACTCCAAGGGCCCAGGGGTGGTAGAGGTCCAGGTCGGGTAGATCGCCGACCGCCATCAGCTCGGGATCCGCGAGTTGGGCGCAGGGGTCTTCCTGGGTATGACGGGCAATGTCGCAGGCGGCCTTGACGGCGTCCCGCAGGGCCCCCGGAGAAAGGTCGGAAGTGCTCGCGGATCCCTTACGATGGCCGAAATAGACGGTGATGCCGAGCCCGTTGTCCCGGGTGTGCTCCACCGTCTCCACCTCCCCCAGCCGCACCGAGACCTCGATCCCCGCACTGCTGCCGACAGAGGCCTCGGCGCCGCTGGCGCCACGCCGCTTGGCCTCCTTCAGGAGGTCCTCGATGTTGTGCTGCAAGCGTTCCAGGCGCTCGCGCGTGTCCTCGGTGACCGTGATGGACATGGGGAACCCCAAGACGTCAGAGATATTGGACGTGGGCCGCGCCGCAGGCCCCGAGATTGGACATACACCCGGTGGGAGCGCCCTCCACTTCCCTCGGATCAGGCGCCCGTGCCGCCCACGGTGAGTCCGTCCACCCGCAGGGTCGGCTGACCCACGCCCACGGGTACGCTCTGGCCCTCCTTGCCGCAGGTACCCACCCCCTGGTCGAGCTGCAGGTCATTGCCGATCAGGCTCACCCGGGTCAGCACGTCGGGGCCGTTGCCGATCAGGGTGGCCCCCTTGACCGGCCGGCCCACCTTGCCGTTCTCGATCAGATAGGCCTCGCTCGTGGAGAACACGAACTTGCCGGAGGTGATGTCCACCTGGCCGCCGCCGAAGTTTACCGCATAGAGGCCACGGTCCACCGAGGCGATGATCTCCGCCGGATCCCTGTCGCCCGCCAACATGTAGGTGTTGGTCATGCGCGGCATGGGCAGGTGGGCGTAGGACTCGCGCCGGCCGTTGCCGGTGGACTCGACCCCCGTGAGCCGGGCATTGAGCTTGTCCTGCATGTAGCCGCGCAGGATGCCGTCCTCGATCAGGACGGTGCATTGGGTGGGGGTGCCCTCGTCGTCCATGTTCAGCGAGCCGCGCCGACCCGGCAGGGTCCCGTCGTCCACCACCGTGACCCCGGGGGCGGCCACCCGCTCCCCCAGTCGACCGGCAAAGGCCGAGGTCCCCTTGCGGTTGAAGTCCCCCTCCAGACCGTGGCCGATGGCCTCATGCAGCAGCACGCCAGGCCAGCCGGGCCCGAGCACCACCGTCATGGTCCCCGCCGGGGCGGGCTCCGCCTCCAGGTTGGTCAGCGCGAGCCGAACCGCCTCCCGGGCGAAGCCCAGGGCTCGGTCCTCCACCAGGAACCAACCCAGATCGGTGCGGGCCCCGCCGCCGCTCCCACCCTGCTCGCGCCGTCCCCCGTCCTCGGCGATGACACTGACGTTGAGCCGCACCAGGGGGCGCACGTCCGCCGCCAGGGTGCCGTCATCTGCCAGCACCAGGACACGGTCCTGCACCGCCACCACGCTGGCCGTCACCTCCTTGATGCGCGGGTCCAGGCGCCGCGCCTCCGCATCCACCCGGCGAAGCAGGTCCACCTTGCCCTCCGCGGATAGGCTCACCACCGGATCGATAGGCTCGTAGAGGCGCCGGGTCGCGGGGACATTGCCGATGCGCACCCGAGCGCCTTGCCCCGTGCGAGCGATCGCCCGGGCCGCCTCGGCGGCCTGGGCCAGGGCCGGGAACTGGAGCTCGTCGGAGTAGGCGAAGCCGGTCTTCTCGCCGCTCACCGCCCGCAGACCCGCCCCCTGCTCGATGCTGAAGCTGCCCTCCTTGATGATGCCGTCCTCCAGGACCCAGGACTCCAGCCGGCTGGACTGGAAATAGATATCGGCGGCGTCGAGGGAGGCCCCCATAAGCAGCCCCATCAAACGATCGAGGTCGGCCTCGGCGAGACCGGCGGGGGCGAGGATGCTGTCTCGGGCGAGGACGAGGGGGTCATTCATGCTGAAACTGCCGGGGAGTGTCGGGGTTCGGGGGTTGGGGCCGGCCGAGCCAGGGGCGGATGGGTTGCTTGTAGCGTCAAGAACTGTGTGCTCAGACGCCGCATTTCAAACGCCGGTGCTCGATGGTCGGGAAGTTGCGCCGCACCGACCCCTGGAAGTCCCGGTCCAGGGGGCAGCAGATGAAGCCGGTGCCCCGGGGGACCTGGGCCAGCACCGTCCCCCAGGGGTCCACCACCATGCTGTGGCCATGGGTCTCGCGCCCGTTCAGGTGGAAGCCACCCTGGGCCGCCGCCACGACGTAGGCCAGGTTTTCGATGGCACGGGCACGCACCAGGGTCTCCCAGTGGGCCTTGCCAGTGATGGCGGTGAAGGCCGAGGGGATGGCCAGGATCTCCATGCCCCCGTCCAGCATCTGGCGAAACAGCTCCGGGAAGCGCAGGTCGTAGCAGACCGCAACCCCCAGGCGACCGCAGGGGCTGTCAATCACCACCACCGAGTCGCCAGGCTCGATAGTGGCGGATTCCTGATAGCGCTCGTCCACCCCGGGCAGACAGACGTCGAACAAGTGGATCTTGTCGTAGCGCGCCACCCGCTGCCCACGCTCATCGAACACCAGGCAGGCGGCGCGCACCCGCCCACCATCCTCGGCCACCAGGGGAATGGTCCCCCCCACCAGCCAGACGCCATTCTGCTGGGCCACCCGGGACAGGAAGGCCTGAAGGGGCCCACTCCCGTCCTCCTCCCGCAACGGGAACTGGTCCTCGCCCCGCTTGCCCATGAAGGCGAAGTTCTCGGGCAGGACCACCAGGCCGGCGCCGCCCTCCGCCGCCTCCTTGATCAGGCGCTCCGCCTCGAACAGGTTTGCGTTTACGTTGGGACCGGTCGCCATCTGGACCGCGCCCACCTTCAACTTGGTCTTCATCAGGTTTACCGCCATGTGTCCGCCCGGTCTCGAAGGGGCGGTCTGCATCCATCTCGGGGTGCCGAAACCGAACGATAACATTGGGCCCCGGGGGGGACAAAAGGTCGGGGCGACACCTGGGCGGCGGCGCTCACTCGAGGAAATGGTTCTCTTCGGGTCGGCTGGGAGGCGGGGGAGAGAATCCGGGGTCCGCGGTGTCGGCGGCCCCCGGCGTGGACCCCGGCTGACCCTGCGCGGCAAATGGATCCCAGCCCAACCGGGTAAGCTCCGGCTCCGCCCAGGGACCAGTGACCCGATAGCGGTAGCTGCCGAGCTTGTCGATGGCCCCGCCGGATACCTTGTCCGCCAGGTAGACCGCCGCGCCCACCACCGGCCCCCCGGCCAGGGCGCTGGCCAAGGCGACGCTCGATCCGATCCGGGGCTCCACCGTCACCGTCTGGTCGAAGGTCCGGGCGCGCAGATCCGTGAATCCGCCCACCCGGATGGTGCTGGAGGGTCCCTCGATCTCGAAGCGACGCAGCTCCGCCTTCCCACCCCCGACCCGGATGTCGCCGAGGATCTGCTCGAAGGAGAAGCCCTGCTCATAGAGGTCGGTGAAGTCCAGGGAGAGTCGACGGCTCAGGGCCCCCAGGTTGAGGATGCCGAGCACCCGGCCGACCCCCGGCTCCACCTCGAGCAGACGACCGGCACCGACCTTGAGATCGATGGTGCCCGTGGAGCGCGCGAGGGCGAAGGACCCCAGACCGCCGGGCCACTCCAGACCGATGTGCGACTCGAGGGGGGCCTCGCTCAGGACACTTCTGTAGTCCAGGGCACGCATCAAGGGCCCCGTGTCCCCGGACCTGAGATCCAGGGTGAGTCGTGCGCGCCCCCCCTCGGGTCCGTCCACCCAGGCGGCATCGCCCTGCACACGAGTCTCCCCGGGACCCTGAAGCTCGATCCGCTGGACGCGCAGACCCGAGGGCTCGGGGCGCAGGTCCAGGGTCAGGCGCCCCAGGCTCTCGTCTTCCCAGCGCAGGTCCGCTACCCGAAGATCGGTGGCGGGGAGACGGATCGAATCGCCGCTGGGCCGCGGTGAAGGGGACGGCCTGTCGGGGTCTTCGGGGGGCAGCAGGGAGGCCAGATCGAGCCGCGCCAAGCGGAGCTCGAGGGGGACATCGGAGCCTGGGGCCGGGAGGACCAGATCCCCTGTCAATTCTCGGGAATCCACCTCCACCGTCCAGCCTGGATCCCGCGGGGCGGCCTGGAGCCGGGCATTGGTGAGGACCACCGTCCCAAGATCCAGGCGGGCAATGCCCAGGTCCAACGCCAGGGGTCGAGGGCCGAGGGCCGGGCCGGGACCTCCCTTGGGAGCCAGCCTGCCCTGTCCCTTCTGGAAGCGGGACCACCAGTCGACCCAGGCCGGCAGGTCGAACTCCGCGATGGACCCCTCCAGCGAGAGTCCTTCCGACGCCGCCTCCGGGGGTTCCTTGGCCCCCAGTCGTACCCGCCCCCGCTCCAAGCGCGGCGGGCCATCGCCGAGACCAAAGGCAAGGTCCAGACCCAGGTCCCCCGCGCCTCCGCGCACAGCCAGGGACCGGCCCCGCAGCAGGGTGCCCGCCAGGTTCAGCGGGCGCGCCTGGGCGGTGGTCT
>JBGSUY010000445.1:0-2279 GCA_041753195.1 Chromatiaceae bacterium | reverse complement strand
AGCTATTCAAACAGCCCTCCGAGCAAGCCTTCTACGATGCGCTGGTGAAACTCGTGCCACAACCCGCCAGCGCCAGGGAGACGCCCAGCGCGGCCACTGCCAATATCGTCGTCTTCATTGCGCAACTCCTCGGGATCCAGCAAACCCTGCGTAGGGGGAAGCGGCCAGCCGACGCAGGGACCGCCGGACCGCTTAGGGGCGCCCGTATTTTGCGAGCCCCTTTTCCCAACGACCTTAAGTATACGAGGCTCGAGGTGAGCGCCATGGGGTTCCCCCGGGATTGCCACTCACACAGACCGATCCGAATCCCGGAGGGACGCCAGAGACGCCCCGGCAAGACGATATCCCAGCTCGATGACCTCCCGTGCCCGGTAGAACTCATGGGCTCCGCAGGCGTCCCGGGGGACCTCGATCACCACGTCCGGGGCGTAGGCGGCGAGCTTCACCGCCGTGATGGCGTTCTGCATGGTCTCGATGGAGCGGCTCACCAGCTCGAAGACCCCGAGATCCGGGGCGACCCCCTGCATCAGATTGTCCCCGATCCCGTCCAGGAACTGGCGGATGCGTGAGACCAGGTCGTCCTTAGGGCTGGCCTCCGGCTCCCGGTCCTGCCTGCGATCGGCCCGCCCCGGATGCCTGTCCGGACCGTTCAGGTTGACGGCGATGGTGAGGTCCGTCCTGTCCCTGAAGGTCGGCGCGATGGGCACCGGATTGAGCAGACCCCCATCCACCAGGGTGAGGCCCAGATAGCGGTGGGGTGTGAAGACGGTCGGCACCGCGATGGACGCGCGGATGGCGTCGAACAGGGGCCCCTTGGAGATCCAAACCTCGCGCTGGCGGTCGATGTCGGTCGCCACGGCGGTGTAGGCGATGGGCAGGTCCTCGATCGCGTGCTCACCCACCATCTCGCGTAAGGTGTCCATGATGCGATCGCCCTTGAAGAGTCCGCCGGCGCTGAAGGCGAAGTCCAGGAAGCGCAGCACGTCGGTGCGGCTGAGCGCGCACACCCAATCGCGATAGGTGGCGAGCTCGCCCGCCGCATGGATACCCCCCACCAGGGCCCCCATGGAGGCCCCGGCAATGGACTCGATGCGGTAGCCTTGCTCTTCCAAGCACTGGATGATCCCGATGTGGGCCAGGCCCCTGGCGCCGCCGCTGCCAAGCACCAGGGAGACCCGCTTGCCGGCCCCTGTGCGTACCCGTTTACCTAACCGTTTTCCCATCAGGAACCTCCGGGGATGCTGTCGCGGGGCGAAGGCCCCCGGTTGGCCTATGCTTGCCTGTCAGGAAGTGGTTGAGGCACCTTTATACCCGATCCACACTCGGCACTCACAACTGTCAGGTATCGAGGGGGGAGGCGTCCGATGGAGAATTGCTTCGTCTTTGCCGACGGGTTCGGACCGACCAAGATTGTGCATGTCTACGAACCCTCGATCCAGCTCCGGGCCATCCTGGTGGTGGACAACGTGGCCCGTGGGCCCGCCATCGGCGGGGTGCGCATGGCCGAGGACGTGAGCGTCGAGGAATGCGTCCGGCTGGCCCGGGCCATGACCCTCAAGAATGCCGCGGCGGGGCTCCCCCACGGGGGCGGCAAGGCAGTCCTGTTCGGGGACCCGCGCATGGACACGGCCCCCAAGGAGGCCCTGATCCGCGGCCTGGCCAAGGCCCTGCGCACCGAGGAGGACTATATCTTCGCCCCCGACATGGGAACCGACGAGCAGTGCATGGCCTGGGTCAGGGACGAGATCGGCCGGGTGGTGGCCCTGCCGAGGGACCTGGGTGGCATCCCCCTGGACGAGATCGGTGCCACCGGCTGGGGGCTGCTGACGTCCACCCAGGTGGCGCTCCAGTTCTGCGGATTCGAGCTCAAGGGGGCGCGGGTGGTGATCCAGGGCTTCGGGGCCGTGGGGCGCCATGCGGCGCGCTTCCTGACCCAGGCGGGGGCCATACTGGTGGGTGTGGCGGACTCCCGGGGGGCCACCTTCAGCGCCCAGGGCCTCGACCTCGCCGATCTGATCCACTTGAAGGACCAGGGCAGGAGCGTCGCCGACTACCCCGAGGGTGAGCGCCTGGATCGGGATAACGTGGTGGGTCTGCCCTGCGACATCTGGATCCCGGCGGCCCGCCCGGACGTGGTGGGCGAGGCCAACGTGGACCAGGTCCAGGCCCGCCTGGTGGTCCAGGGGGCCAACATCCCCTTCACCCTGGGGGCCGAGGAGCGCCTCCACGCGCGCGGCGTGCTGGTGGTGCCAGACTTCATCGCCAACGCCGGCGGCGTC